>CANJPM010000052.1 GCA_947476075.1 Beijerinckiaceae bacterium | reverse complement strand
GGCGGGGCGGCCGAGCTGACGCACGGAATCTGTGCCGTGGATGGCGAACCCGCCGTGAAAGAAGATGGAATGGGGCATCGGCGCCATCGCGTATTTGCGCGAATAATGCATCTTGCGCAGGCTTTGCGGACGGAATTCTCCGCGTGGCGTGCGATAGCCTTTGCGCCCGGTGGAGACGGGCCAGACGTAGCGCTCGCCGCGCTCGTTGGAGACGGTCATTTGTTGGCGCCCTACGTCGATGTCGATCTGCACCTTGGCGAAGGCCTGCTGACTGGCGCACGCCAGGCAGGCAAGAACGAGAAATCCGGCCAACGCACTTTGTGTTGCAAAACGCATGACGCATGACCCTTGATCGATTGGCGCATCGGCCGACGCCTGGCCCTGCAAACTTGATCTTGAGTTTCAAGGATCGCCGCATTCCAAGTTAAGTTAAAGCTAAAAAAGCCGTAAAGGTTTATCATGCATTAATCTGATTTGCGTTCGCGAGCGGCGAGCGCATGGGAGACGGCGATGGGCGCGATGAACTTATCGATGAGGACATGGAGGGCTGCGCTCGCAGGCCCGCTGTTGGCTGCGGCTTTTTCGCAAGCCTTCACGCCCGCTTTGGCGCAGGATGCAGGCTCGCTCAATCCAAAACCGCTTGCGCCGCTCGCCAAACCTGACGATCCGGCGCTGGCGGCCAGGGAATTGTTTGCGCGGCGCACCCTGCCCGCCAGCATGGCGGCGCGCTCGATCGGATTTTACTCGCGCGGATGCCTGGCCGGCGGAGAAGCTTTGGCGGTCGACGGCGACGCCTGGCAGGTGATGCGCCTGTCGCGCAATCGTAATTGGGGCCATCCTGAATTGGTGAGCGTGGTTGAGCGCATCGCCCGCGCCGCCAGATCAGAGAACATATGGCCGGGCCTGCTGGTGGGCGATATGGCGCAGCCGCGCGGCGGGCCGATGCTAACCGGGCACGCCTCGCACCAGATCGGACTCGACGCCGACATCTGGCTGACGCCTATGCCCGAGCGGACCCTGAGTCAGGCCGAACGCGAGCAAATGTCGGCGCTCGACATGGTGCGCGCCGACCGCAAGGACGTTGACGCCAGCCGCTTCACCAAGGGTCATGTAGAGGTGCTTCGGATCGCCGCCCAGCAGCCGGAGGTCGAGCGCGTGCTGGTCAACGCAGCGATCAAGAAGGCTTTGTGCCGCGACGCGCGCGGCGATCGCAAATGGCTGGCGAAAGTGCGCCCCTATTGGGGACATAATTATCATTTCCACGTTCGCGTCGCCTGCCCGGTCGGCGAGGCCTCGTGTCGCCCGCAAGATCCTCCGCCCAGGGACGAGGGCTGCGATTCGGCGCTGGACTGGTGGTTCACGGACGCTGTGCTCAACCGCAAGCCTGATCCAAACTGGAAGCCCAAGCCCCCGCTCACCCTGGCCCAATTGCCCGCCGAGTGCCAATTGGTGCTAAAGGCGCAGTGACGGCAAGTGGAACCGTCAAGTTTTTCCGGGCGTTATAGAGCATGGCCCCAGCTCCTGCGCACTTTGCCCATGCGAACGTAACCGAACTTGATCGCCCCCGGCGCGGAGGCGACCTGCATAAGGGCCAGCTGCGGCCCGTCGGCGGGCGGCTGGTCGTCGTCTCCAATCGGGTGTCGCTTCCCGACGCCTCAGACAAAGCAGCCGCCGGCGGCCTCGCTGTGGCGCTGAAGGAGGCTCTGGAAGCCTATAAAGGCCTTTGGTTTGGCTGGAGCGGCCGCATCTCCGTGCGACCATCAAAGCAACCGCAGATCATCGACAAGGGCGCGGTGCGATACGCCATCATGGACCTCACCGCGCAGGACAGGCAGGAATATTACTCGGGCTTCGCCAACCGCGCCCTGTGGCCGATTATGCATTACCGGATCGGCTTGTCGGAGTTTTCGCGCGCCGATTACGCCGGCTACCAAAGGGTCAACCACACCTTCGCCCATGCGTTGGCGCAATTACTGCGTCCCGACGATTTCATCTGGGTGCATGATTATCATCTGATGCCGCTGGCCAGCGAATTACGGGCTTTGGGCGTGACAAATCCAATCGGCTATTTCCATCATATTCCATGGCCGGCGCCCGAAGTGCTCGCGGTGCTGCCCGGCAGCAGACAGTTGATGCGCGGCATGCTCGATTACGACCTCATCGGCATGCAAACGGATCGCGACGCCGACAATCTGCGGCGCGGGCTGATTGAAGACCTGGGCGCGAGCGCCATCAGAACACACGGCGTCGCCCTTGATGGCAAGCGCACAAGGGTGAAGGCGTTTCCCATTGGCATCGATTTCGACGCTTTTCGGAATGCTGCCGAAAAGTCGGGCGCGCACCGGCTCGTGCGCCAGACGCGGGCGAGCCTTGGCGAGCGCAGCCTCATCATGTCCGTCGATCGGCTCGATTATTCAAAAGGCATACCTGAGCGCATGGAGGCCTATGAGCGCTTCCTGCTGAGCAATCCCGATAAATGCGGACGGGTGGCGTTCCTGCAAATTGCGCCCACAAGCCGCAGCGAGGTGCCCGAATACGCCATGCTCAGCCGGACTGTGAACGAGACTTTGGGGCGCATCAACGGCGACAAGGGCGAGCCGGGCTGGATTCCAATTCAATATGTCACCAGCGCCTATTCGCGCGCTGTGCTCGCCGGGCTGTTCCGCTTTGCGCGCGTTGGCCTGGTGACGCCGCTGCGCGACGGCATGAACCTCGTCGCCAAGGAATTCGTGGCGGCGCAAGATCCAAAAGACCCCGGCGTGCTTATCTTGTCGCGCTTTGCAGGGGTCGCGCAGCAATTACCGCAGGCGCTCATTGTAAATCCCAACGACAAGTTCGAAGTAGCGGACGCAATACGCAGGGCGCTCGACATGAGCCTTGAAGAACGCTGCGCCCGCTGGAGCGCGATGGCGGCGACGCTGCAGCGTTACGATGTGCAATGGTGGGCCAACGCTTTTCTGTGCGATCTGCGCGAGAACGCACGGAATGGCGGCGCGCAGGCGGGCGTCTATGGCGATCAGGAGCAAACCGTTCGCGACGTAGCGGCTACCTGAGTCGTCATGAAATCAGCAATTTGTACAAATTGAGGCGATTAGCGCCAAAAATGACTGTAATTAATACAAGGTATTCAAACAGATTTCCAGAATGTAACCATAGCGGTGATGATCTACCTGATAAACAGGGAGCATGTGGACATTGGCCATACGTATCTCAGCTCGCCGCTACAGTGTTCCCGCAAGGGAGCCCAGCTGCATGACGCATGCGCGCGTGCGAACCACCAGAGCTGCGGACAGGCCGACAACGTCCGTGGCCTCTTCATGGGCTATGCGTCGTGCGAAACTGGCTGCCCGCGGGCACGCATATTGGGCCAGTATCCCGGATATTTTGTGCGCGATCGACTTTATGCGCTCGACGTTCGAGCGTGCATTGGCCAGACCGGCGCACGCCTCTTCAAGATCACGCGAGCATTCGCTGATGAGAGAAGACAAGTCTTCCGCACCCAGCGCGTCCCGCAATGCCTTGAAAGCCTCTATGTCAACTTCGGCGTCATTTTGTTCAAGAGCCGTCATCGTTGAATCCCGTCTCTTTGCGCGCACGCCGTGCCGCGTATGTCTTGTCTAGTCAGTTGTAATCAGTTCCCTCGAGTAACAAGAGCGCCCAATCATGACAAGTCGCGTCCTTCTCGTCGAAGATGCATCATCTTTTCGCAAAATGCTTGGCGCTTTTCTGCGCAAGAACAATTACGAGGTCTACGAGGCCTGGTCTCTGGCGTCGGCGCGGCGTCTGCTTCCCTCCGTGCAACCGAATCTGATGCTGCTCGATTTGCAGCTTGAAGACGGCGACGGCTATTCTCTGTTGCGCGAATATGCTGATCGCGATCTGTCCATTCTCGTGATCTCCGCGCGCGAGGAAGTTGGCGATCGCGTCATCAGCCTTGAACTGGGCGCAGAAGATTACATGGTGAAGCCGATCGATCTGCGTGAATTGCTGTTGCGTATGCGTCGCATCGAGCGTCTGGCGGCCAGCCGCAATTATGGTTCGATCATCGACTTCGGCAGCTTCGTGCTGGATCTGGTGAACCGCAAGATCGTGCGTCCCGGATATCCGGAAGTTTCGCTCAGCCATTCGGAATTCCTGCTCGCGCGCATCCTGATGGAGGCCGACGGCAAGATTTTGACGCGCGACACCATTGCACGGCGCGTGCTTGGAAAGTCCAACGTAGCGAGCAGCCGCGCTGTCGACGTGCTGGTGAGCAAGCTGCGCAAGAAGCTTGATCCCACGGGCCAATCCTCGCTGATCTGGAGCGTTCGCGGCGAAGGCTATCGCTTTGCGCTAGAGCGCAAGCGCCCGCAAGACGGCTCGCAGCCGCTCGACGCGGGAACGGATCTTCAGGCGGCCCTCCCCTGACGGGAGGCCGCGTGCATGATTCCGACTGCGGTTACACGCGCCCTTAACAGGAACGCGTCTTCGCTCTGGCGCGCGATGACGCAAGATGTTCTTGCGTCTTTTGCGCAAGCCGCCGTCGGGTTTGGACTGTTGCTGATCGCGACGCTCTGGGCGTTCGTCTATTTTCACGTTGAGGAGCAAAAACGTCTGGGCCGGGTCGGCGCGGAGCGGGACATGTCAAATCTCGCGCGCGCGTTCTCAGAACATGTCTCGCGCAGCGTGAAGGAAATTGACGCGTCGCTTTTGCTGCTGCGCCGCGCGATGCAGACCCAGGGCGAGCGTTTCAAGCTCGGCGATTACACCAATTCCAGCTATTTCAAGAACGATCTGATTCTCCAGATCACGAGCGTTGATCGAGACGGGTACGTCATAGATTCAAATCTTGGCGCGCCAGCAGATTCAATGAATTTGAGCGACCGCGAACATATTCGCGTCCAGCGGGAACGCACTGAAGATCTGCTTTACATCAGCATGCCGCTGATCGGGCGAATTTCAGGGCGGTGGTCAATACAGTTCACGCGCAAAATTCTTGGGGCAAACGGCGAATATTCAGGCGTCCTCATCGCCTCGGTCAATCCAGAATCATTCTCAAATTATTACTCGACCTTCGACATCAACGAGGGCGCTATCACCCTTCTGGGACGGGATGGGATCGTGCGCGCGCGCGGAAGTTCGACGGACGAAAACTATCTCGGCATGGCTGACCTCAACCTACCCTCCATACAAGAGGCGGCCAGTCAATCAGGCTGCTTCGTCAAGACTTCCGCCTTCGACTCAATTGAAACTCTTTTCTGCGCACGGGAGGTCCCGGGCGTAGATCATTTTGTCGTCGTAACGGTTCCGCTGGAACGCGTCGACGCCGAAGTCAACGCCGAGCACAAGCACATTTCTCTGCTCGCGCTGATCTTGACGTTCTGCTGTTTCCCGTTGATAGGCACGGCGATCATGCGGCGTTATAAACTGACGAAGGCCATGCGCGAACTGGAAGTTGCGCGCAGACATGCGGCCAGCGTCGCGCGCGATCTGCGCTGCGCGCTTGAAAACATGAGCGACGGCATCATGCTGCTCGACGGCGACGGCGACATTCTGGTCAGCAACGATCAGGCCTTCCTGCATCTGGGCCTCAATCCTGCTTTGCTCGACCGGCCGTGCAACATCAGCGAAGCGATCAATCGCGTGAGCGCGATGGAAGATCTCGCCGCTGAAAACCTTGCCGACCTTGCCCATTCCATGCGCCTCGACAATTCTCCGCCATTCGCGCTCTGCGCGGGCCCCGGCGGCAAGGTGCTGGAATTGCGCACTCACAGACTTGATGACGGCCGCTATGTACGCACTATCACGGACGTGACGCAGACCTACCGCGCCGGCGTTCTGGCGGCCAGGTTACGCGACGACGCCCAGGCGGCCGCACGCGCACGCTCCTCGTTTCTTGCGCGCATGAGCCATGAAATCCGCACGCCGCTTTATGCTGCGCTCGGGTTCACGCAATTACTGTCCCACGAGGAGCTTTCGAGCAACGCCCGCAATATCGCCGACAACATACGCGATTCATCATCGCATCTGATCGCAATCGTGAACGACATTCTGGACTTGTCGACCATCGAGGCGGGTCGCCTGCGGATGACCATCAGCGTGGTCGACATTCATGCCCTGATGGCGCGGCTGGAGGTGATTGCAAAGCCTCTCATCGCCGGCAAGAATGTGTCGCTCACAATCGAGGTCGCCCGGAATACGCCCCGTTGGATGAAGACGGACGAACGACGCCTGCTGCAAATACTCACCAACCTCTTGAGCAACGCAATCAAGTTTACCGATGACGGCTTTGTGCGTGTGCTGGTTTCCACATTCAATGATCAAAATGGTGAAAGCCAATTGAGGTTTGAGGTCGAGGACACGGGCTGCGGCCTTGCGCCGGCCGCCGTGCCGCATCTGTTCGAACCATTCAGCAGGGATGAAAGCGTCAGCCACAAGGCAGGCTCGGGGCTTGGATTGGCGATCGTCAAGGAACTTGTGACGCTGATGGGCGGCCATATCACCGTCAAAAGCGCTCCCGATCACGGCGCTGTCTTCACGCTTGAAATACCGGTCGCGCAGGCTGCGGAGACTGACCTGCCGCCTGAAGAAACGCAAAAGCCGATTCAAAGCCTCAACGTCCTTGTCGCCGACGACACCCGCTCCAGCCTCCTGCTGATCCGCATGCTGCTCGAAAAGCGCGGCCACCGGGTCGTTACTGTCAGCGACGGCCAGGCGGCGGTCGAAGCCAGCCAGGCTGAGTGGTTTAATCTCGTTCTGCTCGACATTCAGATGCCGTTGAAGAACGGATTTGAGGCGGCAAGCGAGATCCGAAGGCATTTCGCCGCAAGAGCTTCATCGCACAAAAGGCCTCTGGTCTCGGCGCTGAGCGCACAGGTGCTGCCCGAAGACCAGAACAAAGCGCGCGCAGCCGGCATGGACTATATGCTGCGCAAACCTTTCGAGCCCCATGAGCTCGACGACCTTCTGGCGATCGCGGCGGCTGGAATTGTCGAACCAGAGAGCCTGAGCGCTTGAGCCCGACGGAGAAGCGTCATGCGCGGCCGCGCGTTTGAACAGATGATCGGCGCAGCGCTGGCGCGTGGACGCGGCGACGTGGAAACGCGAAGCCTGGCGCTGCGTCGCGCTGGCCTGTGGCCGGGCGGACGCGGACGCTACGGACCAGATTTGAGCCGCGAGGCGATGGCCGCAGGCCTGCTTGCCCATTTTGGTGCGGCCAAACCCTCACAAGCCACGTCCGCCTGCATCGCCTTTGGCGACCTTGTCGAACAAATCACGCTGGGCCGCAGGCTCATCAAAGTTTTATCGTCTGCGCTGTCTGATCCTCGCGAGGCCGAAAACGTGCAGATGATCTTGCTCAATCGCACCCAATTAAGCGCACAATTCGTGCTGCGCGACGGGCGCACGCGATTGTTCCTTCCCAAGAGCGTCAGCGAGCCAGATGTCTCAATCTCTTTTGCTTGCGCAGGCGAAGCCGGGATCATCGGCGGCGACATGCTGCTCATGTTGGCCAACCAGTCCCAAAGCATCGCACAGAGCGACGATTCTAAAACCGCCGCTCAATAAGACGTCTGGGCGCCGATGGCGCGCGCCAGAATCGCGTGCGCGTCCCCACCGGCATGCTCCCCGGCCCACGCCACGAATTGATCCGGACGCACGAGCACGAGCGCATGCCCATAGGTTGAGCTTTCGTCAGCCCCTTGGCTGACAATGATTTCAAGCGGCGCGTTCAACGCCTGCGCTTGCGCGCGAAAGGCTTCGACATCGGCTGGGTCGGCGTCGAACGCCAGCAGCGTGAAGCCATCGCCCAACGCCTCATAAACATTGGCGCCTGAGGAAAGCTTGCGCGGCGCAAGATGATGGCCAGCCCGCGCCTCGTAGGAATGATCACCCAATGCGCTGCATACGCCGCCCGCAGGACCGTGAACAAGCAAAGAGCCCTCATAATTGGGTTCGAACGTGCTGATCTGCGCGCTGGCGCCATTGCTGCGCTCTTGCCATGCGCGCTCGAACGCAGGCTTGTCTATTGCCGGATTATACGCGTTCAGGAACGCGCGATCATCCTCAATGTAATTGGCTATGAAATCGCGCGCTGTTGAGACAAAAACCGGCTGGCGTTCCTGCGAATAGGAATCGAGCAGATGCGGTCCACCCCAGCCTGAAAGGCAGGCCGCCAGTTTCCACCCAAGATTTCGCGCATCCTCAAACCCGGTGTTGATGCCAAAACCGCCATAGGGGGGATGGCTGTGCGCGGCGTCGCCTGCGATGAAGGCGCGTTGCGCGCGATAGGTATCTGCACAGGCGATGCGCAAATCCCAGAATCCAATGTGCTGAAAATCACAATCGAACGGCGCCCCAACCACGCCTTCAAGATATTTATGGAAATCGAAATTTTCAGCATTCGTTCCAGCTGGCACAGGCGAATGAAAAAACCATGTCGAGCCTGTATCGACCCGACCAAAGAATTGCCAATACCCTTGCAGATCAGGATGCAGGACGTTGAGGAAAGACTTGCCCTTGTAGCGCGCCAGCAGCGTGTTCAGCGCGTCCGAGCGAAACACAAGCAGCGCCATCAGCATGTCCTGATCGTTCCGGGTCTGGGCGATGCCTGCCGATTCGCGCACAAGCGAGCGGGCGCCGTCGCAGCCCACGACATATAGCCCACGCAATGTGCGCGTCCGCCCATCCTGGCGCCCAACAGCTTTAACCGTTACGCCGGCCTCGTCCTGCGAGACCTCGGTGGCGGAATATCCATACAGCGTTTCTATCAGCGGCAATTGCGCCGCGCGCACCCGCAGCGCCGCTTCCGTGGCATATTGCGGCAGACGCTCGTTGTCCTTGAAATAGTATGGCCGCACGAGGGCGCGCTGATACCAGTCGTAATTATAATCGCTGAGCAACGAGCCGTAGGCCGTGGCGCCGCCAATGCCAAACTCCAGCGGGATTGGAGAGGCGGCGCGCACGTCGTCCTCGACACCCCAGAACCAGAAATGCTCCATGGTGCGCTGCGTCAGGTTCTGCCCTTTGGGAATCGGCTGGGGTTGCAGATACCGCTCGACCACGAGGCTCGATATCCCTTTCAACGCAAGATCAATCGCCAGACCCATGCCCACAGGGCCGCCGCCCACGATCACGACCTGCGCATGCTGAACGCTCATTTCCGAAGACCTTCAAGCTACTCGCGCGAGCTAACCGCCCAATTGGCGCTTTATATGCGAAGAAGCCTTGATTGCAGCGATTTTTTTGTCAATGATGCACTATATTGCGAGCGCGTCAGGGCGAGTGCCCTTGCGCGCTGGCCCTAAAAACGAAAAATAAATCAGGGATGGAAAAATGACTCGCTCGCGCTTGTCCTCGTTCTTGGGCGCCACCGGCGTTTTGCTGGTCGCGAGCGCCGCTGTCGCGCAAGAGCGCTCCAGCTTCTACAAGAACCGCACATTTTCTTATATTATCTCTGCAGGCGCTGGCGGGGGCTATGATTTATACGGGCGATTGGTCGCCGAGTTTATGCAGCGGCAATTACAAGGCTCGACCTTTGTTGTGAAGAATATGGCGGGCGCGGGGCACCTCATCGGCGCCAATGCGCTTTATGCCTCGCCAGCAGACGGATACACGCTGGGCTCCTTCAGCACAGGGCTGATCTATAATCAGATCAGCAAAAACGCCTCGGTGCGCTTCGACCTCACGAAAATGAGCTGGATTGGAAAAGCGGGGACAGACCCGCGCGTGGTGGTGATCTCCACCACTTCGCCGATCAAGACGTTCGATGAATTCCTGCAGCAAAAAGAGCCGCAGAATTTTGCGACCTCCGGGCTTGGCAGCGCCTCCTACATCGAGATGATCCTGCTCTCCAAGACGATGAAGCTGCCGATCAAGGTTTTAACCGGCTATCAGGGGAGCGGCGACCAATTGGCGATGCGGCGCGGCGAAATCGTCGGCACAATTGGTTCGCGATCGTCGCTCCAGCAATTCGTCAACAACGGCTATGGACGGTTTATCGCCCAGATCGGTGGGCTGGAAAGCGACGTCCCGCAAATGTCGGCATGGGCCAAGGACGAGGCGGGCGCCAATTCCATCGCCCTTATCCAGTCGCAAGGCGATATCGCGCGGCTCACAGCTGGCCCGCCCGGCATTCCAGCTGATCGCCTGAGCACATTGATCGACGCCTACAGAAGCGCACTGAACGATCCTGACCTGCAAACGCGGGCGATCAAATTCGGCTATCCTATCGAGCCGGCCTACGGTGAAGACGTCGCAAAAATCATCAACAAAGCGCTTCAGCAGAACGATGAAACCGTCGCGCTCCTGACCGAGGCGCTGAAGCCGGCCAAGGATGGCGCCAAATAAGCGTCCATGTGAGCATGAAGCCGCTGAACAGAACAGCGTTCCGATTCTTCGCGGAGCGCATACGCAATCTTGCGTGAGCCATGGCGCCCTCCTAGTATCGATGCACCAGCGGCGCAAAGCCGCAGATGAATCGGGGGAAACGCATGACCGCTCAAGGTCCAGGTCTTCAGGATATTCTTGCCTCGTCCACGGCGACAGCCATGCCGTCCCCCGAAGTGACATCCTCGACGCAGACGCGTCAGTACTTTCAGGCCATCGACAATCTGATCAAGGTTTTTGATTTCAGGCCGGGCGACGAAGTTCTTTTTCTTACTGATCCGCTGCTGGATCGACGCGTCGTCGATGCGCTGACCGGCATCGCCAATTCACGCGGCGTGCATCCGCGCGAATTCATGGCGCCGACGACGCAGGTGATGTCCTGTCCGCCGGAAGTGAAGGGCTTGATTGAGAAAGCTACGTTCGTCATCTCAAGCTGGTTCTGCTCTGTGAACGATCCGTTTTTCCAGAAGCTGCGGCGCGAGGCGGGCCAGCGCTGGGTGAAGATCACCTATTTCCGCAACCTCGATCTTTTGCACACGCCGCAAGCGCGTTTTCCGGTTGAGCTCGTCGGCGAGATTATTCGAGCAACAGCCCGCATTTATCCAAAAGACCATGATTTTGACATGACGTTTTCCTGCCCGCGCGGCAGCGATCTCACCATAAAATTCACCCCTGACATGGTGAAAAATCTGCACGCCAACAATCGCTGGCAGGGCCAGGACATGGCGATCTCGCCCGGGTGCTACGTGCATTTTCTGCCGACGCACGGGCCCAATATTTATGATCGTAATTGTTTCAAATATGCAAAGGGCGTGCATGGGCAGATGCAGGGCGTGATCTTCCCGCAATGGGCGGTCGGCTTCAAGAAGCCGTTCGAAGAGAGCATCGCCATCGAGTACAAAGACGACATGGTCACGAAGGTCCACGGCAAGTCTCTCGACGCCGAGATTCTGCGCGACATGCTGGTGGGAGTGGATGCGCACCTGCATGAACTGGGGTGTGGATTCAATCCAAAATACCCGCGCTTCAAGGCCTATCCGGCTGGATCAAACGCGCCGGGCGCGTTGCACTTTGGCACTGACAGCAATCGCCCAAGCGAATACATGCAGCGTCAGGTTCCGGCATGGGAAGAGCCGCACACCCATCAGGATTGTGTGGTCTTCGACATGAGCGTGAAGGTGGGAGACCGCATGTTGATCGATAACGGATTCCTGACCGCGCTGCGCGACCCCCAGGTCGTCGAGGCGGCTTCGCGTTATGGCGACCCGAAGGAAATTCTGGAATCCTTCGTAGAATAGGGAGGCTTACCATGCAGTTCAAATCAATCTTATGCGCTGGCGCCCTGGCTGCCTGCGCTTTTATGGCTGGCCCCGCCCATGCGCAATTTTACAAGGACAAGACGCTCTCGCTGCTGATCAATTACGGGATCGGCGGCAATGCGGACACGGAAGCGCGCATTTACCAGCGTCATCTTTCAAGACACATTCCGGGAAACCCTTCCGTCATCATCCAGAACGCGCCGGGCGCCGGCGGGTTGAAGGCGATGAACATGCTGGGGATGGAAATTGGTGCCAAGCCTGACGGACTGACAGCGGGCTATTTCACCATCGGCGCCACGTCGATCATGGTCGGCGATCCGGCGCTAAAGGTGACGCTGCAGGACGACTTCATCGTCGTTGGCGGCGCGCGTGGCTGGACCATCGTATTTGCACGAAAGGATACGGCTCCAGGGCTTTCCAGGCCGTCCGACATTGCACGAGCGACAAAGGTTTTCTTTGGCGGCTACAGCCGCGCATCCTCGCATGACACGCGCCTGCGACTGGCGCTGGAAATTTTCGGCGTGCCCTACACTGGCGTCGTCGGCTTCCCCGGCACATCGGACATCAACAAGGCGATGCAGCAAAACGAGGTCAATCTCTCGGGCACTTCGCTACCGGGATACCAGACGCAGGTCATGCCCAACATCATCAAGCCTGGCATTGGCATGGTCTTGTTTCACTATCCAATCATCGGCGCTGACGGCAAGCCTGCGGGCAACCCCAGCCTTGAGGCGGAAGGCATTCAGCCAATGCACAAGGTTTACGAAGAGGCGTTCGGCAAGGAGCCTTCGGGCGTCAAGTTTGACACCCTGCTGCTGATGAACACAATCGGAACCAATCTGCAGCGGGCGATCTTGCTGCCGAAGGGATCTCCGCCGGCCGCCGTTGACGCGTTGCGCGGCGCCTTCGAGGCGCTCGGCAAGGATCAGGCGTTTATCTCGGAATATGAGAAGATAACCGGGGAGAGACCGGAACTTGTATCTTCCGACGATTTGAAGCCGCTCTTTGAGAGACTCAAGAACATCGATCCGGCCATCAAGAAGACGCTTGTCGATTCAATAGGGGGAACGTAGGCGTATGTCGGCAATCGCCACCAACGCCAAGCGCGGCGCATTCGATTTTCTGGATCGCAACGCACGCGAATTGGCCATCCTCTCCGATAGTATTTTCTATTTCGGAGAGCTGGGGTTGCAGGAATACGAGACCGCGGGCTTGATGACGAGCCTGCTGGAGGAAGCGGGCTTCCTTGTGCAGCGCGGCTTGTCGGGTTTCGAAACTGCGTTTCTGGCGACATACGGCTCCGGCGGCCCGGTTATTGCGTTGCATACCGAATATGATGCAAATCCTGAAAACTCCCAGAAATCGGGCGTCGCCCATCGCGAGGAGATTTTGGAGGGCGCGCCCGGTCATTGCGAGGGTCATAACGTCAACGGCGCCGTCCTTGTCGCAGCAGCCATCGCCATCAAGCGCGCCATGCAGGAATACGGCCTTTCCGGAACGCTGAAAGTGTTTGGAGCGCCTGCGGAAGAGCAAATTCTCAGCCGTCCCTATTTCGTGCGCGACGGCTATTTTGACGACGTCGACGCCGCCTTTCACAACCACATCAGCGGCGAGTTCAAAGCCATCCACGGAATAACCCATGTGGCTTTGATCTCCGCCGTGTTTCGCTTTCTGGGCGAATCCGTGCACGCTTCCACCGCGCCATGGAAAGGGCGCGATGCGCTCGACGCAATCATGCTGATGGATGCAGGCATGGCGCAGCACCGGGAACATATGCGGCCTGAAATGCGCGCCCACCGCATCGTGCTGGAAGGCGGACATCAACCCAATGTGATTCCGGCGCGCGCCTCACTGTGGTGGTATTTCCGCGATCCGACAGCCGAGGGCGTCAAGAGCCTGTTCGACAAGGCGCATAAAATCGCGCAAGGCGCCGCATTGATGACAGACACCAGCCTTGAGATCGACGTGCTGAGCGCTGTCTGGCCCGTGCGCGCCAACCAAACGCTGGCCGAGATTCTTCAGCAGAATATTGAGCTCATCGGCATGCCGGAATGGAGTGCGCAGGAGCAGGATTTCGTGCGCAGCCTGCAGATACAAGCCAAAGTCGAGCCTACGGGCATGCCGCTGACTCCGACGCCGCTGCGTGGTCCCTCGCCGCAGCGCGCGCCGTCCAACGATTGCGGCGACATCTCATGGAAAGTGCCGATGGGGCGGCTTTCGTTTCCCTCCAACGCGCCCAATCTCTCATTCCACCATTGGAGCGCAGGGGCGTTGCTGGCGACCCCACTCGCCCACAAGGGCGCGTTGGTGGGCGCAAAGGCGCTGAGCGGCGCGGTGATAGACCTCTTCGAGCAGCCGCACATGCTGGACGAAGTGCGCCGCACGTTCAAAGACGAGCTGGCAGGCGTGACCTATGCTTCGCTCTTGCCTGAAGGCCAGCAGCCGCCGGCCGCGCTTAACAAGGATATGATGGAACGCTGGCGCGAACCCATGCGCGCCTTTTACATGAAAGAGCGGCCAAACTTCCGCTAGGCTGCAAACGTGCACCCCGACATAGCCTTGAGCATGAAATCCCCAGTGCGTGCAATCGTGGGGCGAATAAGACAAAATATGCAAGGCTGGCCGCCTGCGCGGCTTTGACGACAGGAGGTTTGCATGAAGAGCGTGATTGGAGGCGCTGTGGCGAGGTTGATCATATGCTTGCTTGCAGGTCCGGCGATGCTCATTTCAAGCCAGGCTCACGCTATTGAAGTCAGGATGACCTGCGAGAAAAAAGACGCAAAATACGTCGTTGCGTTCGACACCGAAACCAACATCTTCATGACGACCAATTCTGCGCTGAACAAGAACATCAAGGTCCATAAAGTTCAGAACGACGAAGACGGAGTTCTGGTGTGGACGTCAACGGCGGTCTTTGGCGGCGACCGCGATATTCTCGCGTTTTTCGGACGCGAAAAATGGATCAAATATTTCTATGGGAACGGCAGCGTGGTCACGGACCCATGCAATTAGGCACGGGTCCATAGGGCGGAATATGCCTGCGTCTCAGCCGAATTTGTAGCCTTTTTCGCTCGCCGATTCGCCAACCCATTTCAGGGTTTTATTGGTCGGGTTGACCGTGAAGCGAATGGTGTTATGGCCGGTCGCCTTGTTGGGCTCTTTCTTCCAGTCGATGATGGTGCCCTGGAAATAAGAGCGCGCATCGCTGCTTTCATGCAACGCGAGCTTGGCGCCTATCTTAACGGCGGAATCGCAATGAAGCTCATTGACCGACCAATTGCCGGTCATGAATTTTCCATCGTCCGTTGAATCGAGGTTTGCACCCTTCTCACAAACGAAATGAAACTCGACAACGTTCTGACCCGATTCCTTCATCTCGGCGAGCTGGCGCTCTTCGAGCAATTCATCGCACAGGGTCTGAAAGGTCAGGTTGTTGCGCTTGATCGCGTTCTCGCGGACCTGCCGGAGATCTGCTGACGACATATGCTGGAGTTTATCTCTATCCATAATAACGACCTCGCTGTTGAGTTGATGTCAAAAAGCACAAGGCCATTTGTACAGTTCTAGCTTTTAATCACGTCTTCAGAGCAAACACCCTATCGCCTTGGGGCCCGGCATTCCAACTAATCCGTTCATGAGGCGCCAGATTCCTTCCCAATCACGAAGATTCAGGCATGATAATCGCCGATTCATCCTTGAGTGTGGTCCGGGCTAAAGCCTATTGCGCGCCGATTGTTAGTCAGGCTTGTCCGCCAGGAACTTGAGGTCAGCGCGGTTGACTTCGCGTTCGCGCCCTCTTTTGGCCCGATAACAAGCCCGCAGGCGAGGATTGAAGGCTTGTTGCCGGCCTTTCCGGGATCAGATACGCTTTAATGATTAGCGCGCCCCAGAGCGTGTGGATGGGAGGCAAACATGTGCGTCGTCACACGCTATGGTCCGTTTGAACGCTGGCGTTCCAAGCTTTCCACAGCCCATGTCAACTGCATTCACACGGCCCTCCATCAGCGCGACGCTTCCACGTACATAAGAGAAACACCATGACGATCGCACTCAACCGCAGACACATGCTGGCCGGACTGGGCGCGCTGACGGTAACAATTTCCTTGCCGGGCAGACCCGCGCACGCTGCGCTCGCAACAACGCGACTGCCACTCAAGGGCGATCATCTGGCCACCTACATCAGCATCGATTCCAAAGGCGATGCTACCGGCTGGATCGGGAAGATCGACATGGGCCAGGGCACCGACGTTGGTTGGGCGCAGATGATCGCAGAGGAACTGGACCTGCCGCTTGATCGGGTGGCAATCGTTCAGGGCGATACGGATGTAACGATCAACATGGGTGGAGCATCAGGCTCCACGGGCATTTTGCAGGGCGGGCTTGTGATGCGCGTGGCCGCCGCCGAAGCGCGCCGCATCCTTGTTGAAATGGCGGCGGAGAAATTGGGAAGCGGCGCTGATGAATTGTCTGTCGACAATGGCCGCATCAGCGCGAAGAAAGATCCGTCAAAGTCCGTCACCTATGGCGACCTGATCGGAGGTCGCCATTTCAGCGAGGCGCTGGAATGGAACAAGGTCATCGGCAGCGGCCTCAGCGTTAAGGGAAAAGCAAAACTCAAATCGCCCAAGGATTATAAAATCGTCGGCAAGAGCGGCGTGCAGCGCCGCGACGTCGCAGGCAAAATTCTCGGCACAACAGAATACATGGTCGACGTCAAAGTGCCGGGCATGGTGCATGGCCGCGTCATCCGCCCGCCCGTCGCCGGCGCGGTTCCCGTAGCCATCGACGAATCCTCCGTGAAGACTATACCCGGCGTGCAAATCATATGGGACAAAGGCTTTATCGGCATCGTCGCCCCGCGCGAATGGGACGCCGTCAAGGCTGCCCGAATGCTTGCAATCACCTGGTCAGACACAAAGCCGCCGTTCACCGGCCATGACAAGATCTACGATCACATCCGCGCGGCGCCAATCCTCAAGGCCATCGTCGACAAGGAGCAGGGCAATACCGACGAGGCGTTCGTCAAAGCGACAAAGGTAATGGAGGCGACCTACGAATGGCCGTTCCAGTCGCACGCGCCCATGGGACCGGCGTGTGGCCTTGTCGACGCCAGGCCCGACGGCGCCCGGATGTGGTCGGCCTCGCAGAAGCCCCATTACGCGCGCGACGGCGTGGCTAAAATGCT
>CANJPM010000051.1 GCA_947476075.1 Beijerinckiaceae bacterium | reverse complement strand
GAATTTCACTTGCGCCACCGTCGCGGCGTCCAGTGTCGCAATCTCCGGCAGGCTGGTGGGCATGCTCGCACTGTCCCAGTCAATCGGTGGGATGCCAGCCATCGCAACGGTGTATGCGCTCGCCACATCTACATCGTTCCACACGCGCCCCGCAGAAGCTTCGAACACGCCGTGTGCAAAGGCCTGGTTGCGTCCGCCCCGGTAGGCGTTGGCCCAAATGCCAGCGTGTGTTTCTATGACGGGGTGCATGATGAGGCTGCGCGGATGCTCAGGGTGAGGCACGCGGCCCATGAAACCTTCGAAATCTTCTGCGCTCCTCTTGAACACCCTCACGCCAAGCGCTCCGATGGTGGCCGGGAAATCCTCCACGCCCATCTCGTTAGCAAGCTCGCCCACCTTCAGAATATAATCCAGCGCCAGCTCGGCATCGCGTCTTGCA
Source organism: Beijerinckiaceae bacterium (assembly GCA_947476075.1). Lineage (GTDB taxonomy): Bacteria > Pseudomonadota > Alphaproteobacteria > Rhizobiales > Beijerinckiaceae > Terripilifer. The sequence continues at coordinate 16,536 of CANJPM010000051.1, read as the reverse complement.
TAATCTTCGAACGCCTGAGGGTGCGCTTCCTTCACGAGATCCATTCGCGTTATGCCGGGCGCCACCACGCCGTCCTCATCCACCACATCAGGCACTGTTAGCTTGGCGCAGCCGAGCATATCGCCGATCGCGGCGAGGCTGCCAAAGCCCTCGGGCGCGAGAAGCCGGGTGTCGCGCAGTGTGATCGAGACCTGCGCGCGGTGGCGTCCCGGCCGCGCTGTGAGAACGTAGGGTGTAGCGATGGTCACATATGTTTTCCGCACTGCGCTGAATTTTCGCTTCAGCTTGCTGAAGTCAGAAAACCCCGGCAGGTCAGCCCGCGTGAAGTGCCCCACCAACATGATGCGGATGGGATCGCGGCGGCGCTTGGGCTTGCGGTCATCCGCCTCCCTGAAACGCTCCGCCGTGATGAGCCCTTGATCCTCGGCCGCCTGCAGCACTTGCTCGATGAACTGCTTTAAGGACCACCGTCTTGAGCGGCTTGGCGGCAAGTTAACGGCGCCCGAGAGCCTATTGCCTGTGGGCGGGTGGTATATGGCGAACGAGATGCACAGAACCCTGTTGCCGCTCCTGATCATCGCGTCAGGATCAAACGCGAGGGCCTCGCCCTCCTGCGCCGAACGGTGCTCTGAGACGTATTCGGTATCAAAGCCCAGCACGAGATCAATTGCGTTGAGCCTCATGCGTCACCAAACGATCTTTAGTGAGACGGGTGGTATGGAGATGGAGCCGCCCCAGATCTTCTCGTCAGCCCATCGCGCGGCCTCTGCCACGGCGTGGCGGCGCTTGTGGGCCTCCTGCGCGTCGAGCGTGGCGAAATACGCGCGCTCAATCTCCGCTTGGAATTCCGCCGGCGCAACACCGCGCGTCACCAGCGCCGTGACCACCGCCTGCATGGTGAAGTGACGGGCGCCATACCCCACGCCGATGACGCCAGCGCATGACGCCTCGATCATCTGCCTCGGTGTCGTCATCTCCGAGAACAGCGAGAGCCACGTTGCGGTGCGCCCGGTGTTTCTCACGGTGGCGCTGTGGTGGTTGATGGTGTCTTCGCGTAGCGGGCCCATCGCCTTGATGAAGAGGGTGATCTGCTCCTGCGAGACCACCGGCAGGTCGTCGGGCGATACGTGCTCTGGCGACTCCTCAGGCCACTCGTAGGGCTGCCCGGTCACGGGATGGATGCCGTGCAGCAGGCACTGTCCGGAACGGCTGTAGATTTCGAAACCACCGAAGGCCTTGCCATCAACATGAAGACCCTCTGCTGCGCGGTAGAGGCCCAGCAGCTTGGGCGCGCGACCCACGCGGATCAGCGGCGTGGCGCCGAGCGTCTCCTCCATGATGCGGTGGGCCTCCGCCGCCTTGTCGGGCGCTGTGAAGTCGAGATCCGCACCGATGACGTGGTCAGGCCCGAACGCGAGGCCGATGCCGCACTTGGCGTTGAGCCGGGTCCAGGCGTCGAACCGCTCATCGCTGGGGACCACTGTGTTATACAATTGCCAGCCCGAGATGGCGGGGGATTTCTCCCCCGCCATGATCGGGATCAGCGATTGCCAGCCCATGTCGCGGAGCTTGGGCGCGAGCGAGCCGAACATCACTCACCCACCCGCAGCACGGCAACCACACGGTTCTCGGCCTGAACACCCACCCCGCGTCGTGAGATTACAGCCTTCACACTATTGCCCGTCAGGAGGCCGGGGATCTCGTCAGGCTCCTTGCCGTTGAGATCAACGCCGCAAGCGATGCCGTAGAGTGCGAGCTTTTTCAGGCCCTCGCGGAGACGGCTATGGGCGGGCGATCCCTCCTTGGCGGCGATGGTGATGAACTTGTCCTCCACCTGTCCCAGCGCCTCGCCGTCGTCTGTGTGGGCGTCGATCGTGACGAAGAGCCAGAGGGCGTCCTCGTTGCGGTTCTTCACTACACGCGCGTCGGTGATGGTGGCCGCGTATCGGCCAGCTGGAAGGGTGTGGGTCTCTCCTGTAAGATCGATCTTGCCGAACATGCCCATCAGATCACCTCGCCGTTCAGTTCAACGAGGAGGCGGTGAATGGCGGCGACGGCTGAGGCGACGGGTTCGCCGTTGGATGCGCCCTTCGCTTGGATCAAATGCCAACGGCCCCAGCGCTCGGCGATCTCAACCGTTGCGCCGATCTCCTGCCCGTCAACACGGGGCAGCGACGAGCCAAGTGTTACGGGCCTTCTGATCTCGGCAATGACCACGCCGCGGTTGCGGCAGGCGCTTGAATAGATCCCCACGCAGTGCCGGTTGCGGCGGCCGCACGCCTCGAGTTCAAACGGCGTCGATGCAAGATAGCTGGTGTGCTCTACGTTCTGGAGCCGGGCGATGGTCTTTGCGGCCATGCTGATTGCGGCAGGGTGGAAAAGCTCGCGGGTCCGGGCATGTGTCTGCGTTGCGCCAGCGGAGCAGAGGGGGTTATTAAACATGTGTTTATTCCTTCCTCGGCGGGTCGGCGCTCGGGTTCACTGATCGAGCTCCGGGCCGCCGTTTTTATTGATCAAAGAGTGGGAGGGTGCGCGCGGGTGGGCAGCGCCGGCAGGGCGTCACGGGCGGCGATGATGTCGCGGCCCAGCAGCTTGGTGCGTCGGCCAGTCTTCACAGCGCGCAACTGGCCATTGCGAATGGCCCGATAGGTCGCGCTGCGGCCCTTGCCTGTGTATGGCGACGCTTCAGCGATGTCGTACAGTTTGTCCGGATCGATCAATTCAGGCTCCTTTCAGTCGCGGTTACGGGCGACGGGCCTGAATGTGCGCGTTTGTGCGCGGTTGGTCGGACGGTAAAGCCTGCAGAGGCCTGTAATTCAAAATCCGGAATTACAGGCCTTTGTACCTACTCATGTCGGAGTTCCACAATGACACGATCGGCGAGAGCCAAAACCGCAAGTTGGTGAGCCGCGCCATGGCCTCCTACATGAGTAGGTACAAAGGCCTATGATAACCAGCTGAAGCAAAGTGTACCACTGAACCGGCTTTGACCGCCTTTTGATTGCGGCGCAAAAGTGTATCGGTCCTGTTAGGCCGTCTTGATGCCTTTGAATGGCATGGGGGGCCGTAACAATCCTTGCTCCGATGGCTCTAAAATCCTCTGCAATGCTTCTGCCTTGCGCCGTCAGTGCTTCCACCTAGAACAACTTGGTGACGATTTACTCAGCGTTTGGTCTATTACTTCTTGGCATGATGTCCTCCTTCTCAATGTCAAAAGACATGCCTCAGGGTAGACCAGTTCATGGGGGCAGATCAGCGGCAAGCGCTGGCGACGAAGACGCAGCACTTTTATCGCGTTGGCTCTTTAGTATTGCATCGGCCCTGAAACGGTGCGACCTTTAGTGAAATAATAAAACTATTTAGTAATGGGAGGGGAATAGTGTCTGCCTCTGCAATGTTAAGAAATCGCCTGCTCGCAGGGGATAAGCTCGTGTCAATGGGAGCATGGGATGTGCTTTCGGCCAAGGTGATCGAGCGAGCCGGTTTTGACATGGTTGCGCTGCAATCGTTCCAATGGGCCGCAGGGTGGGGCCTACCGGATATCGCGATCACCACGCCAAGCGACCTTGCCACGCTCACATTCCGAATGGCGGGTGAGATCGAAACGCCTATCTTGGTTGACTTCGAGGAGGGCTACGGTTCGCCTGGCCACGCGAGCTATTGGGTGCGCGAATTCGAACGCGCTGGTGCCGCAGCGCTCCATGTGGACGACAAGGGCCCTGTCCATATGTGCCCATGGCTGCCGGGTAGCGAAGTACGGATCGAAGTTTCGTCGGCGGAGTATACGGCAGAGATCATTTCCGCCATGGCCAGCGCTCGGCGAGATGACGTCTTGATCATCGCACGCACGCAGGTGAAAAGTGATGGTCTTTCTACCGCAGAGGAAGAGCAGGTTCGACGCCTCACCATGTACATAGAGGCAGGCGCAGATGTCGTCTATGCTCCAAAATACGCAACGATGTCGAACGATCTAACGAAATTAAAAAGTTTCGCGGAGCGCGTCCCAGTGCCTGTCCTCGCACAATTCAATCCGCCAGGATTCATTGAGGGCTATATTCCTGAAGGCTCGAAGGATGGCCGCTCCATCGCTGACAGAAGCTTTGAGGAAATTTTCGATTGCGGCGTCCAGATTATCAACACATCGCAGATTTATGCCGTCGCTTACCGTGCCCTCGGAGAAACGCTCGGGATGATCCGTGAGGAAGGTAGTCTGCAACCGGCGCGCAGCAAGATGCTTAAATTTCAGGAGGTCCTGGACCTGCTTGGTTACGAGCGATTCCAGAAACAGTGACTCCATCATGACAACACAGTCAATCTTTCAAATAATCGGTGGGTGGATTCGATGAAAACATGGGAGAGAAGAGCGATTGGTGGGCTAGGCGCGGCAAGTCTGGCGTTGATAACCGCCAGCGTCGCGTATGCGCAGTCTGTCGAGCAATTCTATCGCAAGGTTGATTTAAGTCTTGTCGTAGCGTCCGGCGTGGGCGGCGGTTACGATACTTATTCCCGCGCACTAGCCCGGCATATTTCACGTCATCTGCCAGGCGGACCCAAAGTTGTCGTCAGGAATATGCCGGGCGCAGCTGGCCTTACTGCTACTAACTGGCTTTACAGCATTGCGCCTCGAGACGGTTCGTATTTTCTCGGCACGTACAGCGCGCTCTTCGATGCGAATCTTGTCGGCAACGCGATGGCGAATTTCGACGTGCGCAGGTTTAACTGGGTCGGATCCATCGCAAACTCGCCGCTCATATGCGTGACTTGGCACACCAGTTCCTATAGCGACATACGCCAGATGGTCGGGCGTCCTGTGACAGCTGGCGCCACGGGCCGGACGGCAAAATCTGCGACGACGCCGCTTCTCTTCAACGAAGTGCTAGGGACACAGTTCAAGGTGATTATGGGCTACACGACAGAGGGAAACACTTTGGCCCTCGAACGCGGCGAAGTGGACGCTGTTTGCGGCATTGGACTTTACACCTTGCGCGCCTCTCATCCAGACTGGTTCACGCAGAGAAAAGTCAGAATAGTTGCGCAGACTGGATTGAACGCCGTCGCGGAGTTGAAAGACGTCCCCAACGTTCTTGATCTTGTTTCGGCGGGCGACCGGAGCGTCCTTGAATATGGCGCGATGCTTGAGGAGATGGGACGGCCTTATGTAGCTCCTCCGGATGTGCCGCCCGAGCGCGTCGCCGCTCTGCGGGATGCATTCAACAAAACCGTCGTCGACCCGGCATTTGTTGCCGAGATGAACAAAATGGCCATGAACGTCGCGCCGATTACGGGCGAAGGAATGGAAGGCTACATTGCCAAATTGTACGCTTATCCGCCCGAAGTTGTCCGCAGGGTTGTAGCGATGTATGGAGAAGCTAAGTAAACGCGAGACAATTGCAGGTTCAGGCGCGTCGGTAGGCCTCCAGAACCTGCTCATTCATTTCGAAGCCCAGTCCGGGCGCGTCCGGGGTCTGCAGGACTCCGTCACGCGCGATGACGCAACCTCCGAGCGGGTGAGCTTCAAGATCACAGAACCGATGCTCGCAGAGAATGTCTTCCGCTGAAGCTGACATGACATGCATCGCGGCCACTAGGGCCGGACCGAGGAAGGGCGAATGCGGCACAGCCCTCACCCCATGTTGCCGTGCTAAATTCATTGCTTTCCAGAGTTCTGTTATACCCCCGATTTTCGCGACGCTCGGTTGGACGACGTCAACTGCGTCGGCCGCAAGTATCCAGCGAAGGTCATTTAAATTGCCCAGGTTTTCGCCAGCTGCAATTGGGATGTTTGAAGCGCGCCGCAAGTCCGCCATTAGATCATAGGAATCGGCGGGGTACAAAGGCTCTTCAAGCCATGAGATGTTTGTTTCCTCCAGCTGCCGACATACGCCAAGCACTTCTTGCGGCTTTGTCCAGAAGCAATTGGTGTCGACCATGAGTTCGATCTCAGGTCCTACCGCATCGCGCGCTGCGCGGATGACCTCCACACTGTGTTCGTGCAACTTGATGTGCCGGTATCCGCGAGCCACCGCAGCTGCGGCTACTTTAGTTACAGCATCTGGCGTATTGCAACGGAACAGGCTTGCGTAGGCTTTCAGTGGCTTCGCCTGTTCGCCATTGAGCAGCTTCCAGACCGGTTTCCCGGCGGCTTTCCCGGCGATGTCCCACAGCGCTATATCAAGGCCGGAGAGTGCGAAGGCGACCGGGCCACTGCGAGCCATGCTCTGCGTTCGTCTCGTCAGCGATGTCATAAGAGAGGCGACGTCGGTGGCATCCTGTCCGACAGCTAGTCGGGAGATGACTTCCCTGACCGCAGTGATCGTCACTGGAGTCGATGCGTGACCGAACGCCTCGCCCCAGCCGGTGATTCCCACGTCGGTATCTACCCGGACCAATATGATATCTACGGTTTCCCAAGTGCCCATTCCGGTGCGTTCGGGCTTGGGAGCGCCGTGTTCGTAAGGTAAAGAAAGCAAGATCGGCGTAACGGAAGTTATTTTCATATGTCCCTCAATTTAATTCGGTAGCCATTGGCTCGAACTTCGCGCCCGTCTATTCACCGTGCTGGCTCCCGGAGCTGTGACTCACTATATTCGCTTCGTAAAGAGATCGACGTAATCGAGTCTGGCCATCGTCGTCTCAATAGATTCGGTCTTTCCATTGCTGGGACCGCCCACTAGTAGAACCGCGCGCGGCACAAACCTTGCGGTCCCCCATGAGGTGATCCGGTCGTTATGTTAGTTGACGATTTGATTTGTAGCTAGCGCTTGGGTGGCCGCCGAAGCTGGTTGGTGTTGCGCAGCCGGCCATTGTAGAACCTCTGGTGCAGGTGGTTGATATCGCAGTGATGGGTGGGGCCTGATCGTATTGTAATGCCGCCTCCAACCATCTATGGCGATCTTTGCCTCGTTCAGCGTGTAGAAGATCTCGCCATTTAGAAGTTTATCCCGCAGCTTGGAGTTGAAGCTATCGCAATAGCCGTTTTCCCAAGGACTGCCGGGCATGATGTAGGCGGTCTTGGGGCCCACGGCGGCGCGTGGAAGCGATACTTGGCTAGGCTCAGTCCATCGCCTTGCTGACGCAGGTGCAAGCCGCGCAATCACTTTGCAAGCAGGAATGTCCCAAGTCGATCACGAATCGGCTTGGCCGTCTGCGCGGCGGCTTCGACAATTTTGTCTACCGCTGCGCCATCAATCGGGCTGACGTTAAGGCCGATCTTGGTGGCCTCGGTTAGAAAGTCGGTCGTCGTAGTGGCACTCATAAAGGCCTCGCGCAAAGCCTTCACCCGGTCGGCAGGAATACCGGGAGGCGCAGCATAGGGCAGCGCCATGAAAAACGGGCTTTCCGCGAATTCCAGCAATGCGCGATCATCGGCATTTTTCACGAGCTCACGGCCCGTCGGCACATCGGGCATCGACTCCAGCCTTGTGGCGCGGCCGAACTGAACCAAAAATTTCACTTTCTTCTCGTTCCAGAAGTTTGGCCGGCTCGATTTTATGGCGCTGATATCGATTACTTGACCATCGAGTTCGCCGCGCTCCATCGCGAGCCAAACGTCGTTTGCGCCAGGAAATCCGCGGATAACTTCGATTTTCATCCCAAGAAGATCGTGCGCCAGCATTGCGAACGTCGTGTTTGTCGCTCCTGCCCCGACGCCGCCCAGATTAAGCAGCGCGCCATTTTGTGATTCAGCGACGGTGTTGACTTTGTTGTTGGCCATGACTGTCAGCAAGTAGGCGTCGTCCGAGTAGGATGAAATGGAACCCAGCCATGTAAGTTTCGCGGGATCAAAAGAAATATTGGGCTCACCAACGAGGGCAAGCTGGGGGATGCCACGGCTAACTGACGCGATGGTGAGCCCGTCCTTATCCACAGCGCTCGCCAGTCGATTGGCTGCTAATATACCGCCGCCACCGGGCTGATTTTGCACCACCATGTTAGGCTGGCCGGGAATGAAGCGGGGCATGTGACGCGCAAGGATACGCGTTGAGATGTCATAAATACCGCCAGCCGAGAAAGGCACCACCATCTGAATGGTCTTGCCGCTATAAAAGTCGGCGACTGTTTGCGCATTAGCCGTCATGGGCGCGCTAAGCGACAAGGCAAGAAAAGCCCCGAGTACGGACTTCATCATTTCACTCCCCTAGACGGCTGCTCGTGCTTGCGCGCATTGACCTCGTGACAACTCAACCACCACTTGCCGCCAATAGCAAGAAATGTTCCCCGTCAGCGCCTATGTCCCAGATTTTCAGTTGTGATTTAAGGAAAGCTTTTATCTCGTCGTCATGACGCAGGAACCAAGATGAGTCCTAGATACTCAAGCGCCAAAAAGCCTGCTGGGCAGGTGATGAAGGACATACGCCGAGCCATGCGGCGACATTTTTCCGTCGAAGACAAGATCCACATCGTGCTGAATGTTTTGCGCGGCGAAGACAGCATCGCCGAATTTGCCGCAAGAAAGGGATCGCACAGAGCTTCTATTACACCTAGTCTAATAAACTTGGTCCGAAGAGTTCATGGAAGCCGGCAAGCGCCACCTGGCGGGCGATACCGCGCGCGCCGCCACCACCGATGAGGTCAAGGATCTGCGCCTTCGTCGGGCATTACAACCACCGGCGCTATCACGAGAGCCTCGACAACGTGACACCAGCCGACGCCTACTTTGGCAGGGCCGAAGCCATCATCAAACAGCGCGAAAGGATCAAACGCCAGACTATCCAACATCGGCGCTTGCAGCACCACAAGATCGCCGCTTAACATCAACACAAGGACGAGACAGACTCTCCGCTAATCCACAACGCATTCTGAACCAAATGTTCTGGCGACGGACAGCGCGGTTGCGGCGAGGCTCGGTCTTGGCTTTGCGCCGCTCACGTGGCAGCTTTTCGGTCTCGCCCTGCGGCGCCAGACTTATTTTGAGCCTGGGCCGCAGACGTGTTTCGTGTTGCTGCGCAGCGATGAGTTCAAGCGGCAGGCGCAAGCGCTGACCGGCTATGATCTCGCTGAATGCTGTCTTGTGCGGCTTAACAGGTAGGGCGCCTAGAGGCCGCCCCATCCTGTCTGCTTCAGCTCTTCGATGGCGCGAACCTGCACGTCGCGGGGCACGGTGAAGGCTTTTTCAAGCGCCCCCATGACCTGTTCTGGCGAAAGATAGTCGATGTCCATGCGGGCCTTTGCAGCCTCATCGAGCAACGTCTTGTCCTGGAGCGCGTCAGCGAAAGCCTTGCGCAACGCGGCGATTCTGTCTGCTGGGGTGCCGGGCGGGGCGGCGAATGGACGGTTGTAGTATTGCGTCGACAAGATGAGATCGAGCGCCTGCTTGTTGGGGCCTTCTTTCATCAGGTCCATGACAAAGGGCACGCCCAGTTTCTTTAGATCCGGGTGTGGTTCATTGGCGATGTCCAGGCCGATGCCGAAGGCCTTGCGCTCCAGCGCTGACATGGCTTGCACCTTCGCGCTGTCCCAGCCCCAGCCACATACGCCGTCCACCTCGCCACGCTCCATCGCGACGAGAATATTGCTGGTGGATTCGTAGCCCTTCACCTGCTTGAACTTAGTGCCGACAAGTGAGTTTAGGATAGCGGGTATCATCGACGTGGAACCGGCGGAGGCGCCGATGACGACCTCGCGCGTTACAACGTCTGAAAGCTTTGTAACGCCGGCCTTGCCGGTGAACACGCATATCGTTGATGTGATGCTCATGCTGCCAAGCCATTCAAACTTGCGCATGTCATAAGAAACGCTGGATGATCCCGCGATCTGGTTCAGCGTGAGCGTGTTGTGAAGGATAGCGATGGTCGCTCCGTCCTTGGGGGCTATCATGTAGAGGTTGTTCACGCTCTTGAGGCCGCCAGCGCCGGGCATGTTCTGCACGACCATGCTTGGCGAGCCCGGCACGAAGCGGCCCATGTGACGCGCTAGCAGCCGCGCATAAGCGTCATAGCCGCCGCCTGTGCCGGAGCCGACGATGACATTGATGTTCGTGCGCTTGTAAAAGTCGGCGACGGGAACCGATTGGGCCTGTGCTGCAGTCGTCACGCCGGTGAGCGCGAGTGAGGCGATAACGATGGAGAGATTGAACTTCATCTGTGGCCTCTTTCAAATTCCGTGATGGAAGAAACCGCCGTGAATGGCGTCGTGCCAGAGTTTTGCGACGCTTGGCGCGAGGCCAAGCGGCAGGCCCGGCTCGGGGCGATAATAGATATGCGTGCCAGCCTGCAATTGCGTTACGCGCACGCGCGGCGCGGGCTTCAGTTTCGCCAGCATTGGCAGGACGATCTCGCTGTAGGCTTCGGGCGAGTTGTCACGGCTGTAGGCGGAGTTGACGTAGAAGATGGGCGTTACGGGCTTGGCGCCGGGCTTCTCGTCATAAAGGCAATAGCCGAAAAATCGGTCAATCAACGCCTGCGTTTGCGCCTCGTCGAGCTTGAGGCGTTCCGCATTCACACGCGCTGCAGCTTCTAGCGAGGCGACGATGTTGTGGGTGATCGTGTATTCCGCCTTGAAGCTCGGGCGCGCGCGATCCTTGCCCCAGGCATCGAAGACCTCCTCCATCAGCCAAGGCAGGCGCATGAGCCCTGCAGGTCCTTCTTTGCCCAGAGATTCGGGCCCGAAATAGCGTGCTAGATCGCGCCATGTGCGGATGTAGAGTTCGTTGAAGGGATCGCTACGCCGCGCGGATTCAGTTGAAATGCGCTCGTAATTGCCGATTTTGCCCAGCGCGCCGGACCAGTCGTGCTTCACCTCGTTGATGTAGCCTATGGGCGCCGTTTCGATCTCAGTCTGTCCCGCAATGTTCGGGACGCGCTGCACAATGTAGGCGGAGAAGGCGCCGCCGGTGGAATGGCCATGGGTGAAGATCGAGAATTCGCCTTCCGGGAAGTGCTTGCGGCAGGCCTCTATCATGCCGTCTTCAAACGCCGCCGGCCAGGCCGCCATGCGATGCCAGAAATTCGTACCGGGTTTGGCCTGTGCGAGCGTGCGCGTGCCGTAGCGCATTCGGTTGATTGGGGTTGTGTCCTTGATGACGTCGTATTCGTGGCGCCCGATGGTCTCGCCCGCCACCCAAATGGGCGTGCGCACCGAGCCGTCATCATGGATCGTGTCGCCGAGCCAGTTGCGATCCGCGTCTGCAAGGTACAGGCGGCCGGGAAATGTCATCGACACTGTGCGCGAGCCATATTTACTTGCGATCTGCCGTGCGAGGATTGAGCAGGATTTGAAGTCGCCATCGCCCCCGTGCAGCAGAAGAAAGCCGATCTTCTTGCCATCAGGTCCACGCGCTGCCTTTGATGGGTCGGCGGGTTCGATGACGTAGGCGCCAATGTCCCATGACATTCCCAGCGCCTCGATGCGGAAGACGTCTTCGCGTTCGGTCAGTTCGATGTCCGGGCGCTGGCGGACCTCCTGATCCATCGCGAGGACTTCTTCATTTGTGTAGCTGGGCTTGGGCTCCCAAAATCCGTTCGCGGTCATGTTTCCCCCTGATGGAATGTTCGCGCTAGAATGAAGGATAAAGGCAGCGCTATCAAGCGCCGCCGCGTGTGCGGCCACCGAGGCAATCGGCGCCGACATCGCCATTTGGGGGAGAGAAGCGATGCCTTTTAGTCAGAACAACGGCGTCAACATTTATTACCAGGTGGCCGGGCAAGGGCCGGCGCAGGTTTTCGTCCACGCCAATCCATTTGACCGGCGGTTGTAAACGTATCAAGTCGCGCGCTTTTACCAACGCTTTACGACCAGCAACGTGGATATTTGCGGCTACGGTTTTTCCGACAAGCCAACGACGCCTTTCAGCCTGGAGGATATGGCGGTCGATGTCGCCAGCGTGATGAAAAGCGAAAGCGTGGACCGCTCGATCATCGACGGGTGCAGCGTGGGGTCAGGAATCGGCTTGCTGTTTGGCCTTGATCGACCGGAGCTGACTGAAGCTCTCGTGCTTATTGGCGGCAGCAGCCCGGCCGGCGGTAACATCCAGAACCGCATTGATGGGTATACGTCGCCCGATCTTCCGGGCTATCGGCGCAAGCACATGCGCGAACTCTTCGAGCCGGGTTTTCCAGAAACGCCGCAGGGGCGCTGGGTGATGAACCTGTTCGACGAGAACTCGCACACGCTATCGGGCGAAAGCATCGCGCAAATCTTTCGGGCGCGGGCGGGGTGCAACATGCCCCGCGTCTAGCGACCATCGGCGCGCCGACGCTGGTCATCAATGGCGCGCACGACGCATCGCTGGAGGCTGGACGCGTGACTGCGGCCGGAATTTTGGGAGCGCGGCAGGTTGTCATTTCGGGCCCGGGGCACGCTTGTTCGATTGAAGACCCGTGGGCGTTCGACGACGCCCTGATCGACTTTTTGCGTCGGCTGGGGCTATGGACCTGAACCGCGGTGGTGACTTCATCCCGGATGTGCGGCAACATGAACTTCTACTCGACGCCTGATACCAGTCATTGTTCCCCGTCAGCATCTTTGACCAAGATTTGCGATTGTTATTTAAGAAGAGTCTTGGTCTCGTCATCATGACGAAGGAACCAAGACGAGCCCCATATCCTCAAGCGCCAAATGCCGCTATAGGGTTATCCGCTTCGACCAGATCTACCGCGAGAACGACATCGAACACCACCTCACCAAGCCCAACCATCCATCGACCAATGGCCAAGTGGAGCGCATGAACCGCACCCGAAAAGAAGCGACTGTCAAACGCTACCGCTACGACAGCAACGACCAACTCAGGCAACAACTTTAGCTAATCGTAGACGCATACAATCATGCGCGTCGGCTGAAGACGCCGCAAGGGCTCACGCCCTATGAATACATCGCAAGTATCTGAACAAAAGGGCCTCAAAGATTCAAATTCGATCCGTACCGCTCCTCTCCGAGACTAAACACTAAAAGGCGCGATCAATTACGAACAGTGCCTCAGGCACGGAAGGCTAGTTCAACGCGCGATCAAGGTTTATCCGCACTGTTTACCCCCGAAAGGCATTCGGAGCCCGGATCGCTCCATCCGCGGCAACACACCATCGCGCAAGTGTGGCATCTCATCAATATAATTCACCATGCCAAGGGCCATGCCATCAAGACCGGAATCGCTGAGCCTGCTGAACGTATCCGCCACATCGTCGTAACTTCCAATTACGGGGCACGTGCCGAGGCCACTCACGAGCCGCTCTTTCATCTTCTCTATCTGATCGTAGCGACTTTCTCGACCCTTCAAACGGATTGTAGCTGCATGTTCAGCCGCATCCCAATCACCCATCTCGTGCACAATATAATGATAATATTCCTCCGCTTCGCGCCGCGTAGGCCGGGCGATAGTATGCCCGCTAGCGAAGACGCCCACCTCACGCCCAGCATCCGCTGCGACAGAACGAACGCCAGCAATATTTTCTGCGATAGCGCTCATGTCATGCACAGAGGTAAACAAGCAATCAACATGCCTCGCTGCAAATCCGCGACCTTCGGTTGACGATCCCGCACTTATAAGAAGCGGAAATGAATCGCCCCACGGCTTTGGTTTCCCTTGCACGCCTTTGAGCTGATGCCATTGACCGTTAAAATCGAACGGCTCATCCTCGCTCCAGACGCGCTTGACGATACTGACCCATTCTTCGGTGTAATTATACCTAGTCTCATGTGGAACAAGCTCTACTCCAAACATGTCGAACTCGCCCTGGTTCCAGCCCGACACGATATTAAGCGCGAAGCGACCTTCCCCGATATGATCTATCGTCGTCATCTGTTTGGCAGCGAAGATCGGATTAAGAAATCGAACATGCAATGTACCACAAACTGATATCTTGTTGGTGCAGGCTAACAACCCTCCCGCCCATGCGAGCGTTTCGAACGAAGAACCCTGCGTGTCAGTGGAGCCTTTGTATCCATGCCAACGACCGATGGGGAGAAGGAAGTCTATCCCGGCTTCATCGGCCAGTTTAGCAGCGCGTTTATTATTAGCCCACGAAGCGTCCCACCGTTCGGGGGCCGTCGTCATGCACAAGCCGTTGGAGCAATTCATCGCGAACAGGCCCAGCTTAAACTTATTAGACGCCAAGAGCCCCGTTTGTGGTCGTGCCATCATTGTCTCCCTTACTCTGAGCGCAAATGCACCTTGCTCGACTTTTTATTGATGATACAATTTCACAGGCTCAGAGATGGATCAAGACATGATTCGTAATAGCGCTCTTATCTACGTGACATTTGGGTTGTCAGCTTTAGTAGCAAGCAACCCAGCCACAGCCAACGATGTTGAAAACTTCTATCGTGGCAAAACTGTCGAATTTATTGTTGGCGCTGCGGCGGGTGGCGGCTTCGATCTCACAGCGCGGCCTCTACTCCCCTATCTGTCAAAATATATGCCGGGCAATCCGACCTTCATCGTGCGCAATATGCCAGGAGCTGCCGGTGTTATTATGACAAATTTTCTTGTCAGCGCTGCTCCAAAAGATGGAACCGCCATTGGTATGGGCACCAGCAATATACCCTATGAGCCGCGACTGAAAACCATGTCGCCCGATGGTAAGAACCTGCGCTACGAGCCTCAGAAACTTGGTTGGATTGGCACCCCTGTGCGCGAGCCTCAAGTCAGCTGGGTCTGGAGCGCTGCGGGTGTCAATAAGTGGGAAGACTTGAGGTCCAACAAGGTTCGCTTTGGCGCAACAAGCGTCGGTGGCGACAATGCTATCTTCCCTGCATTGGCTAATCAATTGCTTGGACTGAAATCAGAAGTCATCACCGGGTATCAGGGGGTAAGTGAAATTTTCCTCGCTATTGAACGCGGAGAGCTGGACGCTAATAATACTGCATATTCAAATCTACAAATCTCCAAGCCCGACTGGCTACGGGACGGCAAGGTGAAAATTATTCTACAATTTGGGCTCGAGCGCCTTCAGGCGTTGACGGACGTTCCAACAATTATCGAACTGGTAAAGGACGAGGAAGATCGGCGAATGCTTCGCTTTTTCCTTCTGAAGTTTGAAATGCATCGACCGATCTTCGCGCCGCCAGGAATTCCCGAAGATCGACTAGAGGCGCTGCGCATAGCCTTCGACAAGTCAGTAGTGGACCCAGCTTTTATTGCTGAAGCCAAGCGCAGTGGCATCGACATCACGCCACTGGATGGCAAGTCGATAGCGAAGCTGGTGGACGAGGTGATGACAACGCCGCAGAGCGTCGTCGACCGGCTAAACAAGACGCTTGCAGGTGCGTCAAAATAAGAAGTGGAGAATTACATTCAATTAGGGATTAATGGACGCTAAAATCACAAGGAAGTGCCCCAAAAAGAGCTGGTCTGCCCCTGAAAAGTGATCCTCACTGAAGTATGGATTATGAGCCAGTGAAACGCTTGGTATTGGTTGTCCATATCCAGCATTACTTTTCAGCGGGCTTTTTACCCTGCGCCGACGGCGGAAGGAGTGCCTATAAAAAATATTCTGCCGGCGTTTTGTTGCCAAGAGCCATGTAAGGACGGCTTTCGTTATAAAGGTTACTCCAAGCCTCGATCAGCCGTTTTGCTTCCTAGAGTGTTTCGAACCAGTAGATATTGCGGCGCAAGGCAGGAACATTACAGACGATGTTCGAGCCATTGAGGCAAGGCAGATCTCGAAACAACAAGGCCTGCTACATCCGCTACAAATACTACTCACGAGTTCCCACCATTTGTAGCGAATGTCGCGGATGTAGCGGGCCTTTAGGCAGGAATTCTGTTTGTCTAATCCATGAGAGCTTATTCAAGGGAAGTTTGTTGAGGGCTAAAGTAGGCAAAAAAATATGTGTCGCTCTGTGTTCGCAGCTGCGTGCAGCATGCAGCGGAGTTCTTCCACCATCACCGCACTTCGTATTCCGGGATAGAGTTCCAATGGTGAACATCCTCCCAGCCCCCCATGCCATTCAAAGGCATCAAGACGGCCTAACAGGACCGATACACTTTTGCGCCGCAATCAAAAGGCGGTCAAAGCCGGTTCAGTGGTACACTTTGCCTCCGCTGGTTATCACAGGCCTTTGTAGCTACTCATGTAAGAGGCTATGGCGCGGCTCACCAACGCGCGGTTTCGGCTCTCGCCGATCGCGTCATCGTGGAACTCCGACATGTGGCGCTCGAGGTCGGCCTGCCTCTCGTTTGGATCGAGCTGCGGGTCAGGCACTCCGTTCTCGGCGAGCCACCTGTGCACCTCGTGTTCAAAACTAGCCGGATCCACTTTCGGCTTTGGGCCTCGCTTGCCTGTGGGCGGCGACGCAGGCCATTGCTTTCGCACAACGGCGGATAGCACCACCACATCAAGGAAGCTCTTGCCCGCATAAGGCCTTGGCTCCAGCGCCTCGCAGTTGTCGTAAAAGATCGGCCGCAGATCCCGCCAGCGTTCCGAAGGTATCACGCGGCGCTCGCCATCATTGCATATGCCCGTGGCCTGCAAGTCGCCAGTTTGTAGCGCGCGCCACAGTTCGCGCTCTGCGTCTGGAATAGCGCTGTTGTTCAGACCATTCAGCTTAAGAATTAGGACCTCGTCCGGGGCTTCGGTCACGGCGTCGTTGCTGCGTGTGGCG
>CANJPM010000050.1 GCA_947476075.1 Beijerinckiaceae bacterium | reverse complement strand
TGCGTCCGCCGGGCTTGCCGCCGGTCCCAAATCCGCCGCCGCCCGCAGGCTTGTCGCCGAACGAGCGCCCGCCGCCGGGGCTATCGCGGAAAGGTTTGCCGCCGGTGGGACGAGCTTCGCCGCGCCGCGACTCGCGCGGCGGACGACCTTCACTACGACCCTCGCTGCGACCTTCGGAACGGGGCGGCCTGTCGCCGCCGCCCTCAGAACGCTTGAACGGAGGTCGCGACGGCCTGTCTCCGTAGGGGCGTTCGCTTCGACCTTCCGAACGGGGCGGCCTGTCGCCGCCGCCCTCAGAACGCTTGAACGGAGGCCGCGACGGCCTGTCGCCGTAGGGGCGTTCGCTGCGACCTTCCGAACGCGGCGGACGATCAGCTCCTCTTCCTCCCTCTGCACCCTCGGGGCGCTTGAACGGAGGCCGCGAAGGCCTGTCGCCATAGGGGCGCTTTTCGGAAAGACCTTCGGTCTTGAAACCACCTTCGGCGCGTTGAAACTCGGGACGCTGGAAGCCGGAGCCCCCCTCGCCGTCGCGGCGACGCATCGGCGGGCGTTCGCCGCCAGATCTCTCGCCGCGCCGCTCGTCGTTGCTGCGCGCCCTGTCGCTGCGGCCGCGTTCGTTGCGGGGACGCTCGCCCCGCGACTCGCTGCGCTCGCGCCTTGGCTCGTCGCCGCTCCACTCTCTTCTTGGCTCTTCACCGCTTCGCTCTTGCGCAAACCGGCGCGCGTTGCGGCTCTCGTTGGGCGCCTCGGTCTCGCGCGGCGCCACGCGCTCTACGGCCACTGTGCGGCCGCGACGGTCTTGCGTCTTGCTGCGCTCGACTTTGCGCGGCTCGTCGGCGCTGCCGTCACGTTCCGAGCGCAAAACAGAGACGTGCTTGCGTTTGGCGACAGCCACGTCGCGATAATTGCGGTCGGGCGATTGCGGCGCGCCGATCTCGTTGCTGGCGGTGCGACCGCGCGGCGCTTCTTCGCGTGTCTCTTGCCGGCGCGCTTCCTGTCGGCGGGGGCCGCGTTCGTCGGCGAAGATCGGCGCGTCGAAATCAACGCCGGCTTCCTCCGCCAGCTTTTCCCCAAGCTGGTCTTGCAGCACGCGGGTCTTGACCTCCTCCACCGCGCCTTCGGGCAGATCGCCCAATTGGAACGGCCCGAAGGAGAGGCGGATCAGCCGGTTCACGGACAAGCCGAGATGTTCGAGAACGCGCTTGATTTCGCGGTTCTTGCCTTCGCGCAGGCCCATGGTGAGCCAGACATTGGCGCCTTGCACACGGTCGAGCGTGGCCTCGATGCCGCGATATTCGACGCCCTCAATCGTGACCCCTTCGGCAAGCGCATCCAGCTGGGGCTGGGTCACGTCGCCATGAGCGCGCACGCGATAGCGGCGCAGCCAGCCGGTGGCGGGCAGCTCCAGCATGCGGGCCAGACCGCCGTCGTTGGTGAGCAACAGCAAGCCTTCGGTGTTGATGTCGAGGCGGCCAATCGTGATCACGCGCGGCAGATCGCGTGGCAGATCCTCGAAGATCGTCGGGCGACCTTCGGGATCGTGATCCGTGGTCACAGTGCCGCGCAATTTGTGGAACATAAACAGGCGCGTGCGCTCGCGCGGCCCGATGGGGCGCCCGTCCACGCTCACGCGGTCGGACTCCTTCACGTTGAAAGCCGGGCTGTCGAGCGTCTTGCCGTTGACGGCGACGCGGCCGTCGGCGATCCAGCGTTCGGCGTCGCGGCGCGAGCAAAGGCCCACGCGGGCCATCACTTTAGCGATACGCTCGCCTTCGGGCGAGTTTTCTTCCGGCGTTCCCGCCGGGTTTTGGTAATCTCTCTTGTCGGTCATGGCGCTCACATAGCAGAGTGCGCGGGCAAGGTCGATGAAGCGGGACCAGATGGCGAAAACAAATAATCCATTCGACCCTCTTGAGGCCGCCTTCGCGCAAGCCCGTGCGGCGGGTGCGCGCGGCGAAGTGCCCGTCGGGGCGGTTATCGTGTGCGAGGGCGCCATCGTGGCGGGCGCGGGAAACCGCACGCTGCAAGATCGCGACCCCACCGCCCATGCCGAAATGCTCGCCATTCGCGCCGCCGCGCAGGTTCTGGGCTCCGAGCGGCTGATTGGCTGCGATCTTTATGTAACGCTGGAGCCCTGCGCCATGTGCGCGGGCGCGATCTCGTTCGCCCGCCTGCGCCGGGTGTATTATGCGGCGCCCGATCCAAAAGGAGGCGCGGTCGATCACGGCCCGCGCTTTTTCGCCCAACCCACCTGCCACCATGGCCCGGAAGTCTACGGCGGCTTGCGCGAAAGCGAGGCGGGGGAAATGCTGCGCGCGTTTTTTGCAGCGCGCCGCTGAACGCCATTACCAAACCTTCATTTGCAGCAGGGTTCGGGTTCAGGTCATACAGGTCATACAGGCGCATAAAAAAGGCTGACGGAAATGATTTTCAAGCCCTGGTTACTGCGCTTCCATCGCTGGCTCAGTCTTGCGTTTGCGCTGCCGCTGGCCGTCGTCATCGTCACCGGCTTGTTGCTGTCGTTGCAACCGGTCATGCAGACGGGGTCTATTGCGCCGGGCTCGCTGACGCTTGAAAAAGCTGAAGCGTTGCTCGCCCGCTATGACCCACAGGGCGAAGCGCGCTCGTTGCGGCTGGATAGTTTTCAAAACCAGCTGTCCATTGGCGGCGTCGGTCCTGAAGGCTCCATCGCGGTTGATCTGGCCAATGGCGAAGTCGCCGGCGCCAATCATTGGTTGAGCGAACTGGTGCGCGCCTCGCGTGGGGTGCACGAGCATTTGATCTTTGATCTGGAATGGCTGGTGAGCGCCTCCACTGTCGCGATGCTGGCGTTGATTGCGCTTGGCGTGTTGATGGGCTGGCCGCGTTTGAGCAATTCGGTTTCAGGCTGGCACAAAGGCACGGCATGGGTTCTGCTGCCATTGCTTGCGCTCAGTCCGCTGACGGGACTTTTTCTGGTCGCGGGGCTCACGTTTTCGGCGCCGGCTCCGCGCAATCCGTCCGTCCCGATTGCGCAAGCGGTGCGCATGATCGCAGCATCCCATGACCTGTCGCGGCTGGAATGGATCCGCGCGCGCGGCGGCCGCCAGATCGCCAGGCTTGACGACGGCTATGGCCAGCGCGCTTTCATTGTGTCGGACAAGGGCTTGACGCCCGCGCCCTCTAATTGGCCGCGCACGTTTCATGAAGGGACGTTCTGGGGAATCTGGGGCGGGATCATGAATCTCATCCTCTCATTGGCGTTCATGCTTTTGATGGGAACGGGATTGTTGATTTGGGCGCGTCGCTCGCTTCGGCGCCGGCAGAAGCGGGCGCCTGCAGGCGCCCAGTAAATGCGCAATCCGTCGTTATATGAGGCGAAGGTCGCATAAGTTGAGTTGCTGGCGCCGCTGAATTAGCCTCCAAGCTATGGTACAAGCCTTGCTTACCTGACGCAGGGGCTTCCAGGCCCGGGGTGGCGCAATGGTTGAGCAGACGTTCTGGGATGAAATGACCGGCGGCGGCGCGGACGTTCGCACCGTTTACGGGCGGGTGGACGAATGGCTCAGGAACACGCCGCCCGATGTGCTGGCCGCCCGCCGCACCCAGGCTGAACTGCTGTTCCGGCGCATCGGCATTACGTTCGCCGTTTATGGCGAGAAGGACGCTGCCGAGCGGCTCATTCCCTTCGACATCATTCCCCGCGTGATCGGGCAGGGGGAATGGGGCCGGATGGAGGCAGGTCTCATCCAGCGCGTAAAAGCGATCAACGCCTTTCTCTGCGATATTTACGGCCCCCGCGAGATTCTGCGCGCAGGCATCATCCCGTCCGATCTGGTGTTCGGCAATCCCGCCTTCCGGCCCGAAATGGCCGGCAAGCGCGCGCCCCATGACGTGTGGGTTCACATCGCCGGCATCGATATGGTGCGCACCGGCGAGGATGAATTCTACGTTTTGGAGGATAATGCACGCACGCCGTCGGGCGTCTCCTACATGCTCGAGAACCGCGAAGTGATGATGCGGCTGTTGCCGGATCTATTTTCAAACCATCGTATCGCGCCGGTCGAGAATTATACTGATTTGCTGCTCAATTGCCTGCGTTCGGTAGCGCCGCCGCGCTCTGGCGGCGAGCCTGTCGTGGCGCTGCTGACGCCGGGGCTTTATAACTCGGCCTATTACGAGCATTCGTTTCTGGCCGATCGTCTCGGCGTCGAGCTGGTGGAGGGCCACGATCTCTCGGTGCGCGACGGGATCGTCTATATGCGCACCACGCAGGGGCCGCGCCGCGTCGATGTTTTGTATCGGCGCATCGACGACGATTTCATTGATCCGCTCGCCTTCCGTCCCGATTCCGTGCTCGGCGTGCCGGGCCTGCTGGACGCCTATGCGGCGGGCAATATCACGCTCGCCAACGCCATTGGCGCCGGCGTGGCCGACGACAAGGCGATTTACACCTACATGCCCGAGATCGTGAAATTCTATCTCGGCGAAGAGGCGATCCTGAAAAACGTGCCGACGTGGCGCTGCCGCGAGGCCGATGCGCTGAAATATGTGCGCGAGCACATTGGAGAGCTCGTCATCAAGGAAGTGAACGGCTCGGGCGGCTATGGCATGCTGGTTGGCCCGCACGCCACCAGAGCCGAGATCGCCGAGTTTGAAAAGAAGCTTGTGGCGCAGCCTGATAATTACATCGCCCAGCCGACGCTGTCACTCTCCACCTGTCCTGCTTTTGTTGAAGAGGGCGTGGCGCCGCGCCATGTCGACCTGCGCCCGTTCGTGCTGACAGGGGCCGAGGGCTCGCGCGTCGTGCCCGGCGGATTGACGCGGGTGGCGATGCGCAAGGGCTCGCTCGTCGTCAATTCAAGTCAGGGCGGCGGCACCAAAGACACCTGGGTCATAGAAGACGCGTGAGTTCCAATATGAGGCGAGCGCAGAGCATGCAGGTTTCGCAATCGTCATTCGTTTTGATCGGGGCCTGTTGAATGCTTGCGCGTACAGCCGACAATCTCTTCTGGCTCGCCCGATATGTGGAGCGCGCCGAGTTCACCGCCCGCATCATCGACATTACCGCGCGCCTTGCCGCTCTGCCCAAAGCCTATGGCGGCGGCGCGGAATGGGAAAGCGCGCTGTCGGCTGTGGGCTCGCTGGATCGATTCAAGGAAACCTATGAGAACGCCGACGAGGCCAGCGTCATCGAGTTTCTGATCTTCGACCCCGCCAATCCGTCCTCCATTCGCTCGTGTATCGAGAGCGCGCGCACCAATGCGCGCGGCGTGCGTACGGCGCTCACCGCCGATATGTGGCAATCGATCAACAGCGCCTGGCTTGAATTGCGCGCGCTGGAGCAGATGCGGGCGCCCTTTGAGCGCATGAGCCGCGAGCGGACCGATCCGTTTCTCGACGTGGTGAAATCCATGTCGCGTGATTTCGACGGCGCCGCCCATCGCAACATGCTGCGCAACGACGCCTATTGGTTCAGCCGGCTCGGGCTTTACATGGAGCGCGCCGACAACACTGCGCGCATTCTTGACGTGAAATACCATGTTCTGTTGCCCGAGACGGAAGCTGTGGGCGGCTCGCTGGATTATTTCCAGTGGACGTCGATCCTGCGCGCCGTGTCCGCCTTTACCGCCTATCATTGGGTCTATCGTCAGGGCGTGAAGCCGTGGTTGATCGCCGATCTTCTGATCCTGAAGAAAGAGATGCCGCGCTCGCTGGTGTCTTGCTACGATAACCTTGCGCGCAATCTCGACGCCATCGGCAATGCCTATGGCGTGCAGGGCCCCGCGCAGCGCCATGCGCGCGCCATGCTGCTGCGGCTGGAGAGCGGCAGCGTGGAGGGCGTGCTCGAAAGCGGCCTGCATGAGTTTCTGACCGAGTTCATCGCTGACAACGCTCGCCTTGGCGCCATTGTGGCGGAACAATATCTCGTCAATTGAGACGATCATGTGAGTCGATCATGCGCATCCAGATCCATCATGAAATCGTTCAGACGTTTGATCCCGCCGCAAAGGGGCTGATTGAATCTCTCCGTCTCACGCCGCGCAGTCATGAAGGCCAGCACGTCATCGAGTGGCGTATAGACGTGGAGGCCGATTGCCGCCTGCGCCGTTCTGAAGACGCGTTCGGCAATCAGACGGACATGTTCAGCCTGCAAGGACCTGTCGACACGCTGCGCATCGTCGCCGAAGGCGTGATCGAGACCTTCGATTGCGCGGGCGTGGTGCGAAACTCCATCGAGCGCTTTCCGCCTGAATTGTTCTTGCGCGACACGCAATCCACCGCGCCCAATGCCGCGTTGCGCGCCCTTGGCGCCTCCGCCAAAGGCGAGGGGCGGATCGAGCGTCTGCACGCGCTGCTTGTGGCTGTGCACGAGCGTTTCGAGGGCGTGGACGCCCAGTCTTCAGGCGCGACGAGTGCGGCGCAGGCGCTGGCGGACGGTAAGGGCGGCGCACGCGACCTCGCCCATGTCTTCGTCGCAGCCTCCCGCACCATGGGCGTGCCCGCCCGCTTCGTCAGCGGCCATTATTTCGACGATGGGGAGGCGACGGCGCAATGTCACGCCTGGGCTGAAGCCTATGTGGAGAAAATTGGCTGGATCGGCTTTGATCCCGTCCATTGCATCTGCCCGCACGAAAGCCACGTGCGCATCGCCTGCGGGCTCGATTGGCTGGACGCGGCGCCCGTGCGCGCCGCAAGCCCCGGGACAATTGGCGAGACGACGTCGATCCGCGTGCGACAGCCCGGACAGCATCAGAGCGCCAGCGCCCGCACGCAGAGCCAGCAATAGGGGCGCTGGACCCGGATGCGCGGTCTTTAAGGCCCATAAGTATCAGGGTGCTTGATTTAAGGCTTGGACCGCTGCAAGGAGAGCGATAACTTTCAAAATGGCGTCGGCGCTCAAAGAGGCGACCGCGTTCAGGAGGAATTGCGCAGATGGCGGGATATGAAGCCCCGGCTGTTGTCGCCCCGGACCAGTCGATCATGGGGCCGGACGTCAAAATCCGGCTCAAGAATGTCTCCAAAGTGTTCGAGACCCGCAAGGGTCCGTTTGTGGCGCTCGATTCCATCACGCTTGATATTCCCACCGGCTGCTTCTTCATGCTCGTTGGCCCTTCAGGTTGCGGCAAGACAACGCTGTTGCGGATTCTGGCGGGCCTTGAGACGCACACCAGCGGCACGATCGAGATCGCCAAACCTGCTGACGGGCGCCCGGGCAATTCGATGATCTTTCAGGGAGACAGCCTGTTTCCGTGGATGACTGTGTGGGAGAACGCCAGCTACGGTCTGGCTATGCGGCGCAAGCCTGCCGCTGAAATCAAGGAAAAAGTCTCGCACTTTCTCAACCGCACCGGCCTGCTGCGCTTTGCCGATTATTATCCGCATCAATTGTCGGGCGGCATGCGCCAGCGCGTGTCGATTGCGCGCGCCTTCTCCAACGATCCCGACATCCTGCTGATGGACGAGCCTTTCTCTGCGCTGGACGAGCAGAACAAGGTGATGTTGCAGGAAGAGCTTTTGAAGATTTGGGAAGAGACGCGCAAGACCGTGCTCTTTATCACCCATAGCGTCGACGAGGCCGTGACGTTGGGCGACCGCATTATGGTGATGACCGCCCATCCTGGACGCGAGAAAGCCACGCTTGACGTGCCGTTTGAGCGGCCCCGCCAGGTGCTCGAATTGCGCGCGCGGCCTGAATATGGCGAATTCGTATTCAATATCTGGAGCTATTTGCGCGACGAAGTGCAACGTGCGCGCGCGCAGGATGAAGGAAGAACGTCATGAGCGAGATCGTTCACAACGTCGCAAAAGCGTCTTCAAAGAAGAGCTTTGCCATCAGCGCCGGCAATATCGACCGCATCATGAACATCGCCTCGCCTTTGGGGTTGCTGCTGTTGTGGGAGGTCGCGGCGCGCTTTGGCTGGATTGACGTGCGGTTCTTTCCCGCGCCGTCGAAAATCTTCGTCACCATGCTGGAATTGATCCAGAATGGTCAGCTCTGGATTCACCTGAAGGCGAGCATGTATCGCCTGTTCTGGGGGTTTGTATGGGGCGGCGTGCCGGCGTTGTTGCTTGGCATCAGCATGGGCTTGAACCGCACGTTACGCTCCATCATGGATCCGCTGGTGTCGGCGACCTATCCCATTCCCAAGAGTGCGATCCTGCCGCTGATCCTGTTGATTTTTGGCCTCGGCGAGCCCTCGAAAGTGGTGATGGTGGCCATTGGCCTGTTCTTCCCGATCCTGATCAACACGATGGCGGGCGTGCTGGAGATTCAGAAAATCTATTTCGACGTATCGAAGAATTTCGGCGCCGATCGCTATCAGGTTTTCATGACAGTGGCGCTGCCTGGCGCGATGCCGCTCATTATGACCGGCGTGAAGCTGGGCGTCGGCATGGGGCTGATCCTGATCTCGCTGGCCGAGATGATCGGCGCCAAATCCGGGCTTGGTTACATGATGTGGAACGCGTGGGAGATTCTCTCCGTCGAGACCATGTACGTCGGCCTGCTTGTGATCGCGGCGCTGGGCGTGTTGTTCACGGTCGTTCTTAATGAGATCGAGCGTTATCTCGTGCCGTGGAAGGCTGCTCGCTAAAGGCTGGCTCTGGATCGCGCGCGGTCCAGACTTCGCCGTTACAGCGGCCGCAGCTCGTCGCTAGCCGACACCAGCGCGGCGCAGATCCCCGGTTCGTTGGTGGCGTGTCCCGCGTCCGGCACGATGCGCAATTGCGAGGCGGGCCAGAGCTTGTGCAATGCGTGCGCGGTGCGCGCGGGCGTCACCACGTCATAGCGTCCCTGCACGATAACGCCGGGAATGTGCGCCATCATTGGCGTGTTGGTGAGCAGCTGGCCTTCTTCGATGAAGCTCTGATTGACGAAATAATGCGCCTCAATCCGCGCCAGCGCGATCTCGCTCTGGCTGGCTGAGCCGCTCCGGCGCCAGCGCGGGCGCAGCGTCAACAATTCGCCCTCCCATGCGCACCAGGTGCGCGCGCAATCCATACGGGCGCCAATGTCGGCGCCGGTCAGGCGGCGATGATAGGCGGCCACCAGATCGTCGCGTTCGCTGGCGGGGATGGCGCTCGCGAACCTGTCCCAGCTTTCGGGAAACAAAGCCGAGGCGCCGCCTTCGGCATAGAGCCAGTCGATCTCGCATTGTCGGGCTGCGAATACGCCGCGCAGGATCAGGCCGCGCACGCGCTGCGAATGTTGCTGCGCGTAAGCCAGCGCCAGCGCTGCGCCCCACGAGCCGCCGAGCACCAGCCAGTCGCGCACTTTCAACATGGCGCGCAGACGCTCGATGTCGTCGATCAGATGTTGCGTGGTGTTGGCCTGAAGCTGCGAATGGGGCGTTGAGCGCCCGCAGCCGCGCTGGTCGAACAGCACGATCATATAGGTTCGCGGATCAAACAACCGGCGGTGATCGCTCTGGCAGCCGCCGCCCGGCCCGCCATGCAGGAACAGGGCGGGGCGGCCCTGCGGATTGCCGCTGGTCTCCCAATAGATCTGGTGCCCGTCGCCAACGTCCAGATGTCCGCTGGCGAAGGGCTCAAGCGCCGGATAGAGCGGGCTGGTGCGCGGCCCCGCGCTCTCTTTGGCGCTCCCTTGGGCGCTCTCCTGGGCGCTCTTTTGGGCCTCCATATTTCTAGACCGTCGTCGCTTCGACCCGGCCGAGCGCCGCGCTCGTCGGGAAGACCAGAGACTTGATGACCACAGGCACGGCGCCGGATGTCTCAAGCATCGCGCCTATGTCGATGAAGTCGAACTCCTTCAGCACGATGCCGTCAATGGAGACGACCGGGTTCGCCAGCTTGCTTTCCTCGCGCACATGAATGCCCACAAGCCCGCCGATGTCGCCGTCGCCGACCAGAATGAGCGGGAAGCCATTGGCCAGATGCGTCGAAAGGCCGAGCATGACGCCCTTGCAGAAATCATCGAGACGACGATACATCGCCGATCCGCCCCAGCGATAGCACAGCGCCACCGCTTGCAAGCCCTCATGCAGATCAAGGCGGCGCAGCGCCACGCGCACGCCTTGCGCAATCGCCTCGACGTCGAGCGTCTCGTCAAAGAGCGGCAGATCAGGCGCGACCACAGGCACGTTGCGCAGCGGCAGAATGTCGAGCGGCGCCACGAACACCGTCGAGCCGCTGACCTGAATGGTGTATTGCGAGGCGCCCACGACAGTGGCGCGAATGCCCTGATCGGGCTTCTCGATCGGCGCGCCCCAGTTTTCGATCCGCGTGCGCATGGCTTTGGCCAGCCGCGGTCCCAGATCGCCAAAACCCTTGGTTTGCAGGCCGTAAACATATTCCGAAACGCCGCCCGAGAAGGTCACGGAATCAGGCTTGCGCGTGTTCTTCAACGCATCCAGCCGCAGCAGGCCGGCGGTTTCCGGCCCGAGCGTCTTTTGTGAAATCGTCTCGAACAGGCGGTCGGCCATGCGCTCGACCATGGCGGCGCGCTGGTCTTCGCTGATGAGCGCACCAAGCTCCAGATCCATGCCGCATTCTTTGGCGAAGCGGCGGCCGGCTTCCTCAAGGCGCGTGATGCGTCCCTCGTGATCGAACGAGATGATGCGGGCGCCGATGTCGATGGCGGTCATGTCGACGACTTCGCCGCGCTCGCACACTGCGATCTTGGACGTGCCGCCGCCGATGTCGATGTTCATGACCCGGGCTGCGTCGCGGATCGAGCGAGCGGCGGCGCCCGAGCCAAAAGCCGCAAGCGTCGTCTCAAGGCCGTCGCCGGCCGAGACGGAGACAAACTTGCCCGCTTGCGCCGCAAACAGATCGCCGATGGCGCGCGCATTGGAGCGGCGCACGGCGACCCCGGTCAGGATCAGCGCGCCGGTGTCGATGGAGGCTGGATCAATGCCTGCGGCCTCGTATTGCAGGTCGATGAAGGCGCCAAGCTTTTTGGCGTCGATGCTCATGTCGTCGGCGTAAGGGGTCAGCAGCACGTCGGATTCATGGAAGACTTCGCGCTTGCTCACCACATAGCGATTGTCGAGGCGCTCCAGCAGCAGGCGCGAGAACACAAGATGCGAGGTGGAGGAGCCGATGTCGACGCCCACGCTCACCAGATTGATCTCGTCTTCCTCTTCAAGGCTGCGCCGCACGTTTGAAAAGAAAACGCGTCCGCCCTGTTCCGCTGAATTGCTCATCTCGTCCCCGCCATTTTTTCAATTAAAGAAAACGCCCCTCTCCGGCGATGGAGAGGGGCGTCAAGATTTTTAAACCACAGTGTCGCGCTTTTCGTCGTTGGCGTTCGGCGGCACGTACCAAGCTGGGTCCATGCGGCAGGGCACGTTGTTCTTCTTCAACGTGGCTTCGAACTCCTCGCGCAGGAACGGGTCTTCCATCCAATAGGGGATGGCGGTGCCGCCCTTGTCGAGGTCGATGGCGGTGTAATCGGTGTGCTTCTGGCCCGGCGCGCCGGGATCGCGGCCCGGGTTGTGGGGACCAAACCACGCCGACAAACGGAAGTCGTCGTTGGAGACGCTGAAGTGCTGGTGATACCAGCGGGCGCCGCCGGGGGCTGCGCTGACGATGCCAAACGGGCCGTAATCGAGACGGCGGACCTGATCGCCATACCCGTCTTTCCACGGCGTGGGGCCGCAATGCTCGGGCCACGAATAGGTGTAGCCCTTGCCCTTGAGGCAGACGAGCACGGCGGCGGACGTGTGCGCATGCGCCTTGGAATAACGGCCGTTCTCGTGCTGGGCGACCCAGTAATAGAACTGGTTGTTGGTCATGAACGGCTCGACGCGGCGATAGCCGACCGAGCGGCGGTTATCGAGCGGCAGGTCGCAATTGACCACGTCGGGGATGAAGTTCGTCTTGCGCATGGCGAGGCCGCGCACCGGATCGGGCTCGATCTCGTCGTTGGGCTTGAAGAAATCGTCGGCGCCGCTGAAACGGTCGCGGAAGACGAACGGGTTGTTCATCACCGCTTCCGGGTTGTTGATCATGTTCATGACGTTGGGCGCAGTCGTGCCGGCCAGCAGCAGGCTTGGGCTTGACGTGGCGTTGACGATGCGGTGCCAGGCGTTCATCGGGATCGAGAACATCGAGCCCTTCTGCCATTCAAACACGTGCTTCTTGGTGTCGCCTTCCTGCCAGACTTCCGTCGTGCCGCGCCCTTCCACCACGAGGTAGATTTCCTCGTACATGTGCTTTTCGGGGTGGAGGGCGCCGGCGCCCGGCACTTCCACCACGTAACAGCCCCATTTAGTCTCGGTGCCGTAGAGCTGGATGAAATGTCCGCGCCCGCCGGTGCGCTTCCAGGGCGCTAGCGGCAGATTGGCGACGTTGGAGATGCCGATGTCGCGGAAAACCGGCAGGCCTTCCGATTCCATCCACGCGTCATAGGGCGTCGGCTGCTTCTTGAACTCGCCAAAGCCGGCCTTTTTCGTGCCAGCAGGCTCGTGCCAGTGGACTCCGTCCTTTGCGTCGTGCGGCATTTCATCCTCCATGTGGGGCGGTCGCGGCTTGGCGCCTGCGGCTTCGTTTTCGTTTAAGGCGCCGGTAGACGCTTGCCTTGGTAAATCAGCCAAAGGTCGAGCCCTGTCAACTTGGAAGGCGTTTTGGGAAGCGCGCCGCGTTCGGGCAAGAGAATAAATCCATCTTTAACACTGTCGCTTTTATACATGAGCTTTACTTATTTCCCGGATCACCAGATGCTCGCCGAGGCGGTTTCTTCAACGCTGATGTTTTTGCAAGGTGGTTTGACGGCGGTCTGGGGCGTCTTGGATCGGTTGTTTCTTGATCCCGCCTCTATGATATCGCTGACTTCGCTGGTCTGCGCTTTGGCGGTCGCCGTCGGCGTTCTTGTCTGGCGTCGTCGCCGTCGTCGCGGGCGTTCTCCGGGTCTGCGTTTGCTGGCGCGGGCGCTTTTTCCCCGATCGTTGTTCAAAAGTAAAACCGGCGGAACGGACGCCTTTTATGTCGCCTTCAATACATTGGTTCTCAGCGCCGCCTTTGGCTGGGCGCTCGTCTCCGGGGGCTGGTGGAGCCAGCTTGTGCGCGACGCCTTGACGGAAACGTTTGGCGCGCCTGCTCTGGCCTGGCCTTACTGGCTGATGGCGGGTCTGGCGACGCTGATCGTTTTTCTGGCGTATGAGCTTGGCTATTGGATTGATCATTGGTCAAGCCATCGCTTCCCCGCGCTATGGGAGTTTCACAAGACCCACCATTCAGCGGAGCGGTTGACGCCAATTACGGTGTTTCGCGTGCATCCTGGCGAGATGGTGAAGTTCGCGAACATTCTCGCCTTGTTCATGGGGCTGGCGAATGGCGCCGCCACCTGGGCGTTTGACGGGGTGGGCGGGGTGATGATCAGCGGAACGAACGTCATTCTCATCGTTTTTGTTTATATGTTCTTGCACCTTCAGCATTCGCAGGTGTGGATTACGTTCCCCGGCGTGCTCGGCCGGGTGTTCATGAGCCCTGCTCATCACCAGATCCACCATTCGATCAACGCTGAGCATTATGATCGTAATTTCGGCGCCTGCCTTTGCGTTTGGGACCGGCTCTTTGGCACCTATTACAGTCCGTCAGCGATTCCGCAGCGGTTGCGCTTTGGCCTTGTGGGCGAGCCTCCGGGGTCTGGTGGCGTCACCGGCTTGCTGATTGATCCATTCACGCGCTTTGCACAGCGGCTGTTGGCGCGCAGCTGAAGACGCTGGCTGCGTAAAACCTGCTCTGGATTCCTTCGCAAGAGTTGACAGCGCGCCGCCCTTGGGCGACGTGATCCTAAAGCGTCGCGCCGCATTCACATGCTGGAACGCCGACGCAAAGGGACGACAGCGCTTGAGCGACAGAAGGGCGAATAATGGCCAGCCAGGATGACAAGAAATCGGGACTCAAAGTCGAGGACGCGATCAAGGCGGTCGCCGCCCACACCATGACCGAGCACGCCGGACAGGTGCTCTTTCACGAGCACGACGAAGACGCCGACCATGAGCACGACGAATTTCAATACGACGGTCCTATCGAGGACAATCCGCTCTGGCAGCAGGACAATGTTACGCTCAAGAGCGTAGGCATCGACATTGGTTCGTCGGGCACCCAGATCATCTTCTCGAAAATCCATCTGCGCCGGCTCTCGGAAGACCTGACCAGCCGCTATTACGTTGTCTCGCGCGATCAGCTCTATCTGTCTCCCGTCTCGCTCACGCCCTATTCCAGCGAGACGCGGATTGATGACGAGAAGCTGCGCGCGATCATCGCCGACGCCTATCGCGAGGCTGGCCTCAAAAAGGAAGATGTGGATACCGGCGCCGTGATTCTCACCGGTGAAGCGCTGCGGCGCGAGAACGCGCAATCCATCTCGGCGCTGGTCGCCGAAGCTGGCGGCGATTTCGTGTGCGCCACCGCAGGCCATCACATGGAATCCATGCTGGCCGCCTATGGATCAGGCGCCGCTCAGGCCTCGCTCGACATGGGCCGCCGCGTGCTCAACATCGACATCGGCGGCGGCACCACCAAGCTGGGCCTGATCGAGGGCGGCAAGGTCATCGCGACCGCTGCCGTGCACATCGGCGGACGCCTGCAAGTGACGGAGGGCGGCAAGATCGTGCGCCTTGATCCGGCCGGGCGCACCCACGCCCGCCGCGCCGGTTTTGACTGGCGCCTTGGCGATATTGCGTCTGAGGCCGATCTCGACAAAGTCGCCGACGCCATGGCCGAAACGCTGGTGAACGCGCTGGTGGCGCGCCCGATCCCGCATGACGTCGAACATCTCTATCTTACCGATCCGCTGCTCGATTTCGGCGATCTCGCCGGGATGATGTTTTCGGGCGGCGTCGCCGAATATGTCTACGATCGCGAGCCGCGCGATTTTGGCGATATGGGCAAGCGCCTTGGTTCGGCCATTGCGCGCAAGGTGGCCGCTGGCCGCTTCCCCTGGACGTTGCTTCCTGCGCGCGAATGCATCCGCGCCACCGCGTTAGGCGCGTCCGAATACAGCGTGCAATTGTCGGGCAACACCAGCTACATCTCCAATCCCGGCGCGCTGCTGCCGCGTCGTAATCTGCAAGTGTTGCAGCCTCCCTTTGAGGCGGGCGAGGAGGTGGACGCCAAGGCGCTTGGAGCCGCGATCCGCAGCCATCGCAAGGCGTTTGAGGTCGAGGACGCCGAATCAGAAATCGCGCTGGCTCTGCGCTGGAGCGGCCCGCCCGCCTATGATCGCGTGCTGGGCTTTGCTCAAGGCGTGGTCGAGGGCCTGGCCGACCGCATCGCGGCCGGCAAGCCGATCTACGTCATGCTCGACGGCGACGTGGCGCAGACGCTTGGCGCAGTCATCCGCGAAGATTGCGGCGTGGCCAGCGAGATTCTCGTCATCGACGGCGTGATGCTGATGGACTTTGATTACATCGACCTTGGCAAGGTGCGCGTGCCCTCGTTCACTGTTCCTGTCACGATCAAGTCGCTTGTGTTCAACGAAGACCCGCGGGGGCCGCGCGCGAAGGAGATTATTCACCATCGCGAGCAGGAAGAGGCAGGGCATTCTCATGGCCATTCTCATGGCCATTCCCACGGACATGCTCATGATCACGCGCACGGCCACGGTCATTCCCACGGCCATGACCACAAGTGAAGCGGCGCAGGCTATTTTTGAGCGAAGTCGCAGGCGCTTGCGAAACACTGGCCAAAGGTCTTAGAACAGGCCCTGAAAAGCGGGGCCTGAGTCTTCTGGCCTGCGCAGATTTCTGAAATACGCTGGCTCGCCAAGAGCCGGCTCAACAAAAACCAACCGGAGAAAACGATGGCCAAGGACGCAATTGTATCCGACGATCTCGCGAAGAAATTCGCGACTGAAAAGGACACGCCTTACCTGCGCTGGGTGCGCAACGAAGGCCTCGACATCATTCCCGCTCTTTACGTGCAGAACCTGCGCACCGTTGAATTGAAGCCCTGGGCCCGTCGCGGCGGCAAGGGCGTCTACATCAACCACGAAGCCTCGCGCACCTCGAACGATTGCTACGTGTGCGAAATCGCGCCGGGCAAGAAGCTTGAGCCGCAGCGCCAGCTGTTTGAAGAAATGGTTCTCGTGCTTGAAGGGCGCGGCTCCACCAGCGTGTGGAACGACGCGGGCCAGAAGATCACCTTTGAATGGAAGGCCGGCGCGCTGTTCGCCATTCCGCTGAACGCGTGGCACCAGCACTTCAACGGCTCCGGCTCCGAGGCCGCGCGCTTTGTGTCCGTCACCAATGCGCCCCCGGTGATGAACCTGTACGAAGACACCAGCTTCGTCTTCAACACCGCGCATGATTTCAAGTCGCGCTTTGCGGGCGAGCCCGATTATTTCTCCAACAAGGGCGAGCAGAAGGGCCTTCTGCTGGAGACCAATTTCGTGCCCGACGCGGTGAACCTGCCGCTGATCTCGGCCAAGGAGCGCGGCGCCGGCGGCGGTCACATCCGCTTCAACATGGCGAAGGGCTCGATGAACAGCCACATTTCGCAATTCCCGGTTGGCACCTACAAGAAGGGCCATTGCCACGGCCCCGGCGCGCACGTCATCATCCTGTCTGGCGAAGGCTATTCGCTGATGTGGGCGGAAGGCGAAGAGCCCAAGCGCTACGATTGGGAAGTGGGCACCATGATCG
Organism: Beijerinckiaceae bacterium; assembly: GCA_947476075.1. GTDB lineage: Bacteria > Pseudomonadota > Alphaproteobacteria > Rhizobiales > Beijerinckiaceae > Terripilifer. The sequence continues at coordinate 465 of CANJPM010000050.1, read as the reverse complement.
TGCCGCCGAACATGTGGTTCCACCAGCACTTCAACACCGGCGCCACGCCTGCACGCTATCTTGCGTTCAAGCATGAAGTCGTGTCGATCCGTAACGCGCAGGGCGTGCCCAAGGCATGGATCAGCCGTCGCATCGGCGGCGACCAGATCGATTACGCCGATGAGACCAAGCTCGTGCGCGAGCTGTTCTCGAGCGAGCTGGGCAAGCAGGGTCTTGCCCCGCAGATGGACGCCGCCTATGCGCAGGAACTCGAAACCCTGCCGCCCAAGGTCGCCTAATCTTTTTGGACTTTGAAACGCAAAACGCCGCGGATGAAAATCCGCGGCGTTTTTGTTTGTTGGTGTTTGCGCTTTGCGTCATCCCGGTATCTCCGGGACCCACGTCAGGCAGCGAGCTGGCGGCCTGCCGTAGATGGCGGCCTTCGTCGCCATGACGTGGCTGTCAGATTTTGAAAGACTCCAGCGA
>CANJPM010000049.1 GCA_947476075.1 Beijerinckiaceae bacterium | reverse complement strand
CCTGTCAACGTCAATGCACTCAACGCAATTGCAAAGCGAGCAAATAGCTGCACCCTAACCTCCCTTTGCCGGAAGCACCGCTTGCGCGCTGCTTCTCGCACAGAAGTCCGCTCAAAGGAACGGGACTTGACGTCTCCTCATAAGTCCTCGTTCAGCCTAGCCGATGGGACTCTTCATTTGCGATGCTAGTGGGGGGAACCTCGCCAGTCTAGGACTTTTTCTCGAGGCGCTCCAGATGCCAGCTCCTTCGATACAAAATCGTAGCAGAGGAATTTATCAGTCTTTGTGTTCTGGTTCTTGCGCTCAACGAAATAGGGCTCTGATCGTTACTGATATATTCAAACGCTTAGAAGCTTCACGAATAGCTATGGAGACATACTTCGGAGGTCGTTCAGGATTGGAAAACCGGCGCATCGATCGGGAGAAAACCTTATAGGCCGCGAACAGATCTACGCCTGACAACCGCCGCCTCTGTCGTTCTATTCCTGCAATTCCGCCATAACGCGCCGCATGTCTACATAAATCCAGATCAGACATATCGCCGTCACAGCGACCGACAGCGCCGCCTGGAAGTAGACTTCATTGGCGAAGCTCCAATAAATCGCGAACACGCCAAACCCAACGAACACGAAGCGCGAGGCGCCCCGGACGATAACGGTGCTAAGGGCGTTGAGCCATTTCATCGATGTGTTTCCCAATATTGCTCTGGCCACCATAACGAGAACGTCAGGTTTGTGGTAGCCGGCTCAATCGTCGCCGCCAGCAAAATTCACCGTATGCCTAAATTTCTTGCCCCAAACGCTCACCTAGACAGCGATGTCGCGATTGGGAGACGGACGCGCAGACGGGGCGCCACCTGCTTTGACGACGATCTGGATGGTGTGCGTGATCTTACGGCCGCCCTATCCCGTCACGGTGTAGGAAACTTTGTCCTGGCCGAAAAGTTTAGGCTTTGGGCGAAACAGGACGGCCTGAAACGGCGCCTCAATCTCCGGGCAGGAGCTCGTCGCCGACAGTTTGATCTTGGCGCCGCGAACCTGAAGCTCGCCCGAAGTCGGGGCGTCAACAATGTTGACCACAGGGGGCGAACGCAAAGCGCAATCCTTGTCACGCGCCGGACCATGCAGCCCCAGGCGCGTCACTTGCGTGTTCGACACGGTAACAGCGCTATAATCTGCATCCTGTGGGGCGACCGCGCCCAGCACAAATGCTGGAGAGCGCGATAACTGCAAAGACGCCCGGAATCCTTTTACTCATCAAGCGACCTCTTAACGAATACCATCTTCGCAACGTACCATGCGACGTGATTTCGCGCACCCACGCCCACCAATTAGTCCCGCTCTAGCCAGACCCGGCTGCTTTTGCATTTCGAGAAATGCGGGCGCACGCACTGAACCGGCGCTTTGCAAATCGCTAATCCCAATTCGGCCCATTAGCCTTTTTCAGTCCCGGCCTCTGGCATGGCGTTTGCGCAAGCCCTGACGAGGAGTTGCGTTCATGCGCGTTATGCAGATCGTCCAGCGTTTGGCCCCAGGCGGTCTTGAAACCGTCGCCGCCAGCTTGCAAAGGCGCTGGGGCGCAGGTTGCCGCATCGTCAGCCTTGAGGGCGCTTGCGACGATCTAATTGCCGCATGGCCTGCAATGGCGGACCTGCAGCCCAACCTCGTGGGCGTTGGCAAACAAGCAGGGCTCGATCCTTTATGCCTGTTCCGGTTGACGCGCTATCTCATGCGCGAGAAGCCGCACGCCATCGTCACGCATCACATTGGGCCGCTGCTGTATGGGGGAATAGCGGCGCGCCTTGCCCGCGTTCCGGTGATAGCGCATGTGGAGCATGACGCCTGGCACCTAAACGATCCCGCGCAATTCAAGCGCTTCAAACTTGCATGCTCGTTGGTGCGCCCACGATTGGCCGCCATCTCGGATCTTGGCGCGCAAAGTCTGCGTGAGCGAACAAAATCGGCCGTTCAACGCGTGACGAACGGCGTCGATATGAAACTGTTTGCGCCCGCCCCGCAACGGCCTGCGCGCGCGCGGCTGGGTCTACCGCTTGAAGGAAAAATAATCGGCACCGTAGCGCGGCTTCAGCGCGTCAAGGGCATCGACCTTCTTGTATCAGCTCTCGCCCATTGCGACCCCAGCGTCTCGCTGGCTATCATTGGCGATGGTGATGAGCGCGAAGCGCTTGAGGCGCAGGCGCGGGCGCTGGACTTGAGCGAGCGCATCCATTTCATGGGCGTACGCGGTTCCATTGAAACGATCCTTCCTTCGCTCGACGCATTCGTTCTTCCCTCTCGCGCAGAGGGACTTCCGCTGGCGCTGGTTGAGGCGCAAGCGTGTGGAATTCCTGTTATCGCCTGCGACGTCGGCGGCGTTCGTGAAGCGTGTTGCCCCGATACGGCGTTACTGACGCCAGCGGAAAACCCGCAGCTGTTAGCGCACGCCATTGCGTGCCGGCTCACAAGGCCGACGGTTCAATCGCCGCGCAATTTTGTAATGCGCCAGTTCAGTCTCGACAAAATGATTTCCGATTACGCAAACCTTACCGGAGCGCTTGCCTGATGCTTGAAACGTATGCCGTCGTCTCATGCGCCGCAGTAGCCTACCATCATGTGGCCTATCCGCTTCTGATGCGCCTGATGCCAAAAAAGAGGCTGCTCACACCGCCTGAGAATTTTGAACGGCCCAGCGTTGCGATCCTTGTTCCAGCCTTTCAGGAAGAGCGGCGCATCAGAGAAAAATTGCATAACCTTGCTGCGCTCGACTACCCGCGTGACAAGTTAAACGTCATTGTAATCTGCGACGGCTGCACCGACGCGACCGCAGACCTTGCGCGCACGCAAGCCCTCTCTCTTGAGGCTCACGGCGTGACCGTGGAGATTGTCGAACATCAAGATAATCGTGGCAAAGTCACCGTGCTCAATGAAGCCATCGACGCCGCCGTCGCGCAGGTGATCGTCCTGACCGACGTGTCAAGTCGCGTTGCGCCTGATGCGCTTGAAAAGCTTACGCGCTGGTTTGCCGATCCTGGAATTGGAATAGCCTGCGGACGTTATCAGGTCGCGCCGAACGCCCCGCCCGGGGAGCGCGCGTATTGGGCTTATCAGAACGCGCTAAAGGATCTGGAGGCGGCGGTTGCTGCCCCCATGGGCGTGAACGGCGCCTTCTACGCCCTGCGCCGCAGCCTTTGGACGCCTTTGCCAAGCGGGACGATCAACGACGACTTTGTGCTCCCCATGCGCATCGTGACTAAAGGTGCACAAGTCGCGCTCGATCCATCAGTAGAAATTGAAGAGCTCGATGCGTCAAGCCATGCACAGGACTTACGTCGTCGTATCCGTCTTGGCGCCGGCAATCTGCAACAGATTGTCATGTGCCGCCAATTGCTGAACCCTTGGCGCCCAAGGCTCGCCTTTGTGTTTGCGTCCGGCAAGGCTTTGCGCGGCCTGATGCCTTTTTTGCTCGCGTTTGCGTTGTTAACGAGCGCGGCCCTTGCGCTGCAAGGCGAGGCGCTGGGTTTCGCGCTGCTCGCTCCACAGGCGATTGGCTATGGACTGGCATTTGTCGGCGCCGTTGCGCCGGGGACGCGTTTCGTCGCGTTCAAACATGCTTTGGAAGGCTACGGAGCAGCTGGATATGGGGCCCTGCTGTGGCTGCTTGGGCGCGAGGTTTCATGGGGACGAACCGATCCGCTCGATGAACGTTACGTCTCGCGCTCGGCGGCTTTCGCTAAACGCTCGCTCGATGTTTGCGCGGCGCTTGGGGCGCTCGCCGTAACCGCGTTGCTATTTGTTCCCATCGCGGTGGCAATCAAACTCGATTCGCGCGGTCCTATCTTCTATCGTCAGATGCGCGTGGGCGAACGCACGCCTCGTTCCACCACGCTTTTCTACCTGATCAAGTTCAGAACCATGCGCACCGATGCGGAAACCAAATCCGGCCCTGTCTGGTCGAGCGCGCAAGACCCCCGCATTACCCGTGTCGGTCGCTTCATGCGTAAGACACGGCTGGATGAGCTACCGCAATGCATCAACGTTTTACGTGGCGAAATGTCCGTCGTAGGGCCCCGTCCAGAGCGTCCCGCCTTTTTCAACAAGCTGGAAGCGGAGATCCCTTTTTATGTGGAGCGTACCTATGGATTGAAGCCCGGCATAACAGGGCTGGCGCAAGTCACGCTTGGCTATGATTCCGACATCGAGGATGTGCGTAACAAGGTTCTGCATGATCACGCCTATGCGCTGCGCATCGATTCGTTCTGGAACTGCCTTGCTCAGGACATTTCAATCATTTTCCGCACCATCGCGGTCATGGCTCTGGGCAAAGGACGCTGAGCGTGAAAAAAGTCCTCTCTTGCAGCGTCATCATTCCCACGCGCAATTGCCTTCCATATTTGAAGGCAGCGCTGATGAGCGTGATTGCTCAAGATGTCGTCGTGGAGACCATCGTCGTTGACGATGGATCGAGCGATGGTACAAGCCAATGGCTTAAGTTGCAAAACGTGCCTGATTTACGGGTTCTGACGCAGGATGGAATCGGCCCGGCTCGTGCCCGAAATTTGGCTATTGAAGCGGCGCGCAGCGATCTGATCGCGTTTCTCGACGCGGACGATTTCTGGTGGCCTGGCAAAATTCGAACGCAGATCGAGGCTCATGCTGTTCATCCAGAAGCAGCTCTGAGTTTCAGCGATTACCTGCATTTTGATCCATCTGGGTCTTTGCATGGAACGAGCTTTGATTTTTGGTCGTTCAAAGCGCATTCGAGCGACTATCGCGTGCTGCCAGATGCGGAAGCGACCTTGCTCGGCGCCAATCTGATTGGGACATCAACCGTGGTAGCGCGACGCGACTCCCTGCTCCGCGTAAATGGCTTCGCCACGGACCTTCCATCGGCTGAAGATTGGGATCTTTGGTTGCGGCTTGCAGCAAGCGGACAAACACTGGTCAGCGGCGCCGTCACCACATCCTACCTCATGCGACCGGGTGGGGAGACACAGAAGCGGGGCGCACGCATCGCGGCGCTAGAGATGATTTTGGCGCGATACGGGGAGTGCAACGGGCCGCTTCAAAAGGGCTATGCGGGGGCACATGGACGTTTGTGCGCGGGCCAGGCCGAATGGGCGCGTGAACGCGGCGAGCCCTGGTGCGCGCTGTCATGGCGCGCGCGCGCGTGGAATGCGCTGTATGAAAAACGCCTGTTGCGCGCCGCCGCCTCCGACGTCGTGGCAGGGCTGAAACAGTTCGCCGTCAGAGCATGACGCCTGCGTCTGCGTAAGCGGCGTACAATCGCGGCAGCGCCGCCTGCGCGCGATAGTCCTCAGCAAGCACGTTAAGCGCACGCTCGCGCAAGGCCCGCGAATTTTCGTGTCGGGCGCGATCCCATGCCGCTATACGCGCCTGGGCTATGGCAAGATCACCCGGCGGAAGAAGCCAATCGGGCTCCGTGCTCAGAAAATCAGGCAAGCCGCCAACAGCGTGCGCCAACAGCGGCGTTCCGTTTGAGAGCGCCTCAAGCGCAGCGTAAGGCAAGCCTTCCGCACGCGAGGTCATTACCAATAAACCAATGTTGGACCATTCAGGCTCCATCTCGCGCACCATGCCGCGAAACGTGACGCAATCAGCAAATCGCGACTCCAGCTCCTGACGCATCGGCCCGTCGCCATACATTACCCAGCGATGCTTTTCTCCCTGCGCCGCAGCGGCAAGCTCACAGAAAAAGTCCGGGCCTTTCTCGATGCTGAGACGGCCCACAAAGGCGATGATATTGGGAAGCGGACTTGAAACATCGACTACGATCGTGGGCGCAAAATTTTGCACGCGATGAACGGGCTCCGGCAATTGCGCAGCTATCGCTCCACTGACGGCGATGCGCGGCGCAAGACGCGAGGTTACAAGATCCAGGCGTTGATAGACAGAGACGGGGAAAGCGCCAATCTCACCCGCATGAAACGAGCTGACGACGGGAATGCGCAAAACGCGACAGATCAGACGACCGAGAATTCCGCCCTTATAGCCGTGCGTGTGAACAAGATTCGGACGATATCTGCGCAAAACAATCGCGAGGCGACGTGCGCCGCCCGCATAGGCATAAGGAATATCACGGGCGGAAAGCCTTTCAGGCCAGATTTTTTCCTCATGGGCGTCGATCAGGATAACGCCGGCGTCCAGCCCCTGGGCGCGCTGCGCCTGACAGAGAACTTCAATATGGCGTTCAATGCCGCCCATGCCGCCACTGTCTACTAGATGAATGATTTGCATATTGCGCCTGCACGTTTGCGACCGTTGAACACGAGCAACATCCGTGCCCGGCTAACCATGCAAGCAAATTCCACTCGTAAAAATGCTTGAGCGGGAAAGCGGAACTCGATCGGGACGCGCAACGTTACGGGCCTGTGCGGGACAACAGATGGGAAAGACAAAATGGACCGACGGTCATTCCTGACATCTTTACTGGTCGGCTGCGGCTTTGTCGCAGGCGCTGGGCTCATCCCCTATGAGGCCCATGCATCTACGCGCATTGAATCTGCTATGAACATTGACCCCATTCTGCGGTCAGATCTTTCCCCGATTGAAGAGGAATTCAGCGATCTTCCTGTGATTGGAGCCAAAGAAGTACGGCATCGCGGCTTTGCTCATCGTGGATGGGGACCGCGACGCTATCGCCGGATGCAGCGTTGCACCGTAAGGCGCAATCGCTTTGGGCGCCGGGTTCGCGTCTGCCGCTAAAGACGTTGATGAAAAATTTTTCGGCCCCGGCGTACTGTGTCGGGCTCTTGTCATGACGGGGATTACATGGACGTCAGATGCGCAGGCGACGCCTCAACAGCAACGTCCCTGCTCCAGTTCTGCAGCAAATACAAAATGAACCGAACCGATCATTGCTGGTTTTAGGAAAACCTCTCATTATCGGAGAAGTGGAGATGAAACGTAAACTGATGATCGCAGCAATGACCGGGGCGCTTTTGCTTGGCGGCGGCGTAATTCAGACTGCGGAGGCGCAGCATCGCATGAGCGGCCTGCGCGTTTCCTCAGGGCATCACTTGGGCGGCGGGCATTGGGGGGAACCACGCGGTCGCTTTTACCGTAGCGGTTATCATGGCGGCGGCTGGGGCTGGGGAGCGGGCGCTTTGCTCGGAGGCGTGGCCGCGCTCGCGACGGCGCCCTTCTGGCGGGCGGGCGGCGGCTATTACCTGGACCCGTATGGATATGATTATGGCTATGAAGCATATCCTGTCGCCTATAGCGCTCACCCCGTCTATTATTATCAAGATCCAGCCTATGTGACCTATGCGCCACGGCGCGTCATTCACGCGATTCACGTAGTGCGTCCGCGGAATGTAGCGCGGGTACGCTATGCCCAACCCCGGCGCGTTGTCGTTCATCGCTCTGTCTATCGAGCGCCGGCCCGGGTTCACGCCCGCCGCGTCATCGCGCGCTAGAATTCATAAGGCGTGGAACTCGTTCCACGCCTTTGCTAATCGTCGACCAATGCGGCGCGGGCGCCAATGGCCGCGAGCGCGCTTAACCCCAGCGATATGACAGCGTTCCAGCCGGCTAAGGAAAGGCCGAGAATTCTTATCGCCACTTCATCGCAGCGCACCAGCTTGGTGGTCTCCAACTGACGCAAAAAGTCGCTGGTGTCGGCAGCTTTCGTGAATGCGCCAGTGCAACCGTTGGGGCCCGCCCATAATCGCCATTCAACGCCCGCGTGCCAGGCGGCGAAGATCGCGCTGCCCAGAAACAAAGCTCCAACCAAAGCCAGACCCATCGCGCCGAGCCGGGTCCATCGCGCGAAAAGCGCAGCGCCAACGAGCGCAGACAAGGGCACGCCGACGTAATAGGCCCAGCGCTGCTGCAGACATAATTCGCACGGCGCATAGCCCAGGATCTCGAACCCCCACGCGCCGGTGATTGTCGCCGTAGCAACCAGCGTTACGATCAGGATAACGCGTCGCGGATCGTTCAAGCCCAGACCCAGCATCGCCCAACCTCCTAAAAGACGCGCGCAGCCAACCAAAAGCCACCAACGACGAACAAAAGGATAAGCCCGAGGAATAGAGCAAAATAACGATCAAGCAGAGCCCGTATCGGATCTCCCCACGCGTTGAGCGCCGCCGCCAGAAGAAAGAACCGCGCGCCCCGCGTGATCGCCGACAGAACAATGAACAGTAACAAATTATATTCAAGTAAGCCGCTGACAATCGTCACGAGCTTGTAGGGAATAGGCGTCAATCCCTTGACCAGAATGAACGCCCAGCCCCATTCGCCGTAGAACACACGCAGCGCGTCGACCTTTTGCCCATAGCCGTAAAGCTCGATCAGCCAGAGCCCGACAGTCTCATAAAGCAGATAGCCGATGGCATAACCGGCAATTCCACCCAATACGGAGGCGACCGTGCAGACGGTGGCGTAAAACCATGCCTTCTTTGGCTTGGCGAGCGCCATCGGGACCAGCAAGACGTCCGGTGGAATGGGAAAGAAAGAGCTCTCGGAAAACGAGACGGCGGCGAGCGCATAGGTTGCGCGCGAGCTCTCAGCGAGCGAAAGCGTCCAGCGATAAAGCCTTTGAAACATAGTGCATCCGAAAGGAGGAGAGAAAGGAACGCATAGGGACTGGCAGGCAGGGAAAAGCCTGAGGCTGAGTGAATCGGTCTCTTCGCATAGCATCGCGGCGCGCGCCGACGCAAGAAAGGACGCATAAGCAAGCAAAGGCGACGATTGCCCTGCGCCCCGCCTGCCGTTAGGTTCGCAGCTGTCAGGATGGGTGAATGCTCTTCAAGAGACTGATGCTTTTTAGCCAATTTGGTTGCGGCCTTTCCATGAACGGGATCAACATGCGTGGGCTCACCCTCGAGGATTTGACCTGGCTCGCAGCCACACGATGAAGATCGATCAGGAACGCGCGAACTTCATAGTTTCAAACACGCGTCTTGTAGCGGTTCCGTTAACGCCGGAGATCAAGCTGCATATAGCCGATGATGTCACTGCGCTTTGGCAAATAACGGAAAGCGAGCTGAAGACAAGCGGCCTCCCGCCGCCGTTCTGGGCTTTTGCGTGGGCTGGCGGACAGGCGCTTGCGCGCTACGTGCTCGACAATCCCGATATTGTGGCAGGCAAAAGGGTGCTCGATTTTGCCGCCGGTTCAGGATTGGTGGGAATCGCAGCCGCCCTTGCAGGCGCAGCGTATGTTGAAGCCTGCGACATAGACGCTTTTGCGATCGCCTCGGTCGGCGTCAACGCACACGCGAACAATGTCGCGGTTGAGGCAAGGGTGCGCGACCTCGTTGGCCTTGACGAAAACTGGGACGTGGTGCTCGCTGGCGACGTCAGCTACGAGCGCGACATGGCCGCCCGCGTCACCAATTGGCTGGGCGATCTGGCGCGACGCGGCGCCAACGTACTGGTCGGCGATCCGGGCCGCACGTATCTGGCCAGAGACCGGCTGGCGCCGCTGGCCGAATACATAGTGCCAGTGTCGCGCGACCTTGAAGATGCAGACACGAAAACGGCGAGCATATGGAAGTTTACGAGTGGCGAGTAGGGATTATCGAATAGAGAGTGTTTTTTGCAAGCCTGAAAGGCGCCCGCGGGAACGCGGGCGGGGCAAGCGGCGGTCCTGCTCGCTACAAGCTCCTAGCTACTCGCCACCTCACGCCGCGGTCCAGCCACCGTCCATCGAAATGTTTGCGCCCGTGATTTGGGAGGCTGCATCCGAACACAGAAAGATAGCGGCGGCGGCCACTTGCTCGACTGTGACGAATTGTTTTGTCGGCTGGGCGGTGAGCAGAACTTTTTCAATCACCTCCTCACGCGTCATGTTGCGGGTCTTCATCGTGTCCGGGATCTGTCGCTCCACCAGCGGCGTCCAGACATAACCGGGCGAGATACAATTGACTGTGACGCCAAACGTCGCCAATTCGAGTCCTATGGTTTTGGTAAGTCCGGCAATGCCGTGTTTGGCCGCGACATAGGCTGATTTGTAGGGGGAGGCGACCAACGAATGCGCGGACGCCGTGTTGATGATGCGGCCCCATTTGCGCGCTTTCATACCAGGCGTGGCGGCGCGAATCGTGTGAAAAGCGGATGAGAGATTGATCGCTATGATCTGGTCCCATTTTTCAGGCGGAAAATCTTCCACCGGAGACACAAATTGAATTCCAGCGTTATTGATAAGAATATCGAGCGCGCCAAACGCCGTCTCGACGTCATCGACCATCGCGGCGATCTGCGCGGGCTTGCTCATGTCGGCGCCGTTGTAGATGCAGCGGACTTTGAATTCGGCCTCGATTGCAGATCGCACCGATTCGATTTCGGCTGGCGATCCAAAACCATTCAGGCAAACGTCTACGCCTTCGGCTGCGAGCGCGCGGGCGCAGGCCAGCCCGATTCCGCTGGTGGAACCGGTGACGAGGGCTTTGCGGGATTTCAGGCTCATGGTCGGCTCCGGAAATGTGCGCCACCTCTGTGCGCTGGATGTGCAGGTTACACCGCATGTGCGCAAAAGCGAGCGCATTGGCCAGCGCGGCGAGGTCGTTCTATAATGTTTCAATGACCGTCGTTGATCGCAACCAGCCGGGTCGCCCCGCGCGCCGCCGTATGGCAGGCAGACCCCATGACCACCACGACCACGCCCAATGCGAGGGTCATGGCGCCAATGTATCCGGGCTCAACCTGACGCCGGGTCGCCAGACGATCCTTGATTTGCTCTGCGCCGCCGGAAAGCCTTTGGGCGCTTATGAAATGATCGACCTTTTGGCCGATCCCAAAGGCCGCCGCCCGGCGCCTATCTCGGTTTACCGAGCGCTCGATTATCTCCTGGAAAATGGTCTCGTCCATCGGCTGGCGACGCGCAACGCCTTTGTGGCCTGCGGCCATCGCCATGCCAACGCAGAGCCTGTCGCCTTTTTGATTTGCGATTTGTGCGGGAAAGTCGACGAGGCCACATCGTCCGACCTTGCCCGCAGCCTCACAAGCGCGGCGTCGGCTGCCGGCTTTTCCGCCCGAAACGCAGTGATCGAAGTCGCTGGCCGCTGTACAGCTTGCGCGAACAATCCCTAGAACAACAGGACCAAACCATGACGACGCTTCTGCCCGTTGACGCAAGCGCCATTCAAGCCGCACCCGCCCCGCGCGGGCGCACCATCGGGGTGCGGGTAGGACAGGGCGCTGGCGGCGTCATGGTGGGCGGAGGCGCACCTGTAGTCGTGCAATCCATGACCAATACAGACACCGCCGACATCGAAGCCACGGTGCGGCAAGTGGCGGATCTGGCGCGCGCGGGGTCGGAGATCGTGCGCATTACGGTCGACCGCGACGAGGCCGCCGCCGCGGTGCCGCACATCAAGGAGCGGCTTCTGAAAATGGGCGTTACCGCGCCGCTGGTGGGCGATTTCCATTATATCGGACACAAGCTGCTTGCAGAGCACCCGGCCTGCGCGCAAGCGCTCGACAAATATCGCATCAATCCGGGAAATGTCGGCTTTCGCGAAAAAAAGGATCGCCAGTTCGGCGCCATCGTCGAACTGGCGATCCGTCACGGCAAGTCGGTGCGCATCGGCGCCAATTGGGGCTCGCTCGATCAGGAATTACTCACCGCGATGATGAACGAGAACGCATTGTCGGCCCGCCCGCTGGACGCGCGCGCCGTAACCCGCGAGGCGCTCGTGCGCTCGGCGCTTTGGTCGGCGGAGCGTGCGCAGGAAATCGGGCTGGCGCAGGATCGGATCATTTTGTCGGCCAAAGTGTCGGCTGTGCAGGATTTGATTGCGGTTTATCGGATGCTGGCGGCGCGCTGCAATTACGCTTTGCATCTGGGCCTCACCGAAGCCGGCATGGGCTCGAAGGGAATCGTCGCCTCCTCCGCCGCCATAGGCGTGCTGCTGCAGGAGGGCGTTGGCGACACGATTCGCATATCGCTGACGCCAGAGCCCGGCGGCGATCGGTCCGTCGAGGTCAGAGTCGCGCAAGAATTGCTGCAAACCATGGGCTTTCGCACATTCACCCCACAGGTGGCCGCTTGCCCCGGGTGCGGGCGCACCACCTCGACCGTGTTCCAGGAATTGGCGCAGGACATTCAGGGCTGGCTGGCGGCCTCAATGCCTAAATGGCGCGAGACCTATCCCGGCGTTGAAACTTTGAACGTCGCGGTGATGGGTTGCATCGTCAACGGACCCGGCGAATCCAAGCACGCCGACATCGGGATTTCGCTGCCAGGGACGGGAGAAGCCCCCGCCGCGCCGGTGTTTGTGGACGGCCAGAAGTCTTTGACCCTGCGCGGCCCCGCCATCGCCGCCGACTTTAAGGCGATGGTCGAGCAATATATTGAGCGGAGGTTTAGGCGGGACGGCGGCGTTTCTCCCTCTTGAATGGCCAGGCGCTCCGCCGTCACCTTGACTTCGTGAGCGCGAACCGCCAGTTTCCGCGCTCCGCCGGGCGCCCCGGCATTCGGCGTCCAGAGTCATGCGCTCTTATCTCGATTTCGAAAAATCCGTTGCTGAACTTGAAGCCAAAGTCGAAGAATTGCGCGCCGTTGGCGAGCGCGACGGCGGCATCTCCATCAACGATGAACTCACCCGGCTTGAGACCAAGGCCGGCAAAGCCCTTGCCGACCTTTATGCGACGCTGACCCCGTGGCAGAAGACGCTGGTCGCCCGCCATCAGGACCGCCCACATTTCCGCAATTATATCGAGCGGCTCATCACCGATTTCACGCCGGTTGCAGGAGACCGCAAGTTCGGTGAGGACGAGGCCATTGTGGCGGGCTTTGGCCGCCTCTACGGTCGCCCTGTCTGCGTCATGGGCCAGGAAAAGGGCTCCGATACGCAAGGTCGTCTGCGGCACAATTTCGGCATGGCGCGTCCTGAGGGCTATCGCAAGGCCGTACGCGCGATGGAGCTTGCTGATCGGTTCGGACTGCCGGTGATCTCGCTCGTTGACACAGCCGGCGCCTTTCCCGGCGTAGACGCCGAAGAGCGCGGGCAGGCGGAGGCCATCGCCCGCTCCACCGACGCTTGCCTAGGCCTTGGAGTACCCAATGTCGCGGTAATTGTTGGCGAAGGCGGCTCGGGCGGAGCGGTGGCGATCGCCACCTGCAATCGCGTGTTGATGCTGGAGCACTCTATCTATACCGTGGCCTCGCCGGAAGCGTCGGCCTCAATCCTCTGGCGCGACAGCAAAAGGCGCGAAGACGCAGCCGTGGCGATGAAAATCACAGCGCAGGACCTGCTGCGATTTGGCATAATCGACCAGATCGTCTCCGAGCCCGTTGGCGGGGCCCATCGTGCGCCCCAGGAGACGATGGACGCCGCTGGTCGCGCGATCTCCGACGCCATTGCAGGGTTTGACGGCCTGTCGGCGAACGCGATTCGTGACGCACGGGCCAAGAAATTCCTGAATATGGGGCGTAAAGCTTGAGCCAGCTCAAGTCTTTGTAGAGACGTTTGTTCGGCTCATTTGCGCCATATTAATTAGGTGTTCATTCTCATTGGCGATTGGTTGCACGGATCAACGCGCTCATGCGAACATAGCGTCTGCTTTTCTAGAGCGGGCGTGCGAACCAGGCGGTTACATGCGGTCAAGATTGTCTGAGTCTTTTCTTCCCCATCGGACGAGCGTTAAGTCGCTGCGCGCGTCTGCTCTTATTGTGGCGGCTGGCCTTGGCCTCTCGGCCTGTCAGGACACCACAACGCTGACAAGCGGCCGCTCGCTGGCCCCGATCCCCGCCCAGACTGTGGCGCTGATGGAGCAAAAAGGCTCCAACAAAAACGCTCCGATGCTCATTCGCGCCTACAAGAAGGAAGCGGAGCTTGAAATCTGGAAGATGCGGGCTGATGGCACCTACGCGCACCTGAAAACCTATCCGATGTGCCGCTGGTCGGGTCAGCTTGGTCCAAAGAAGCGGGAGGGCGACCGACAGGTTCCTGAGGGTTTCTATTCCATCACCCCCGGCCAGATGAACCCCAATTCGCAATTCTACCTGGCCTTCAACGTCGGCTACCCCAATGCGCTCGACAAAGTGCAGGGCTATACCGGCGGCGCAATCATGGTCCATGGCGCATGTGCGTCGGCGGGCTGCTTCTCGATGACCGACGAGCAGATCGCGGAAATCTACGCCATAGCCCGCGAATCCTTTGGCGGCGGCCAGCGCGCAATCCAGATGCAGACGATGCCTTTCCGCATGAACGCCGAGAACCTGGCCAAGCACCGGCTTGATCCGAATATGAAATTCTGGCGCGAAATCAAGGAAGGTTATGATCATTTTGAGGTCAGCAAACGCGAGCCTCAGGTCGCCTTCTGCGGTCGTCGCTATGTGTTCAACGCCAACGCCGCCGACGGCTCGCGGCTGGACGCCGGCGCCGCCTGCCCACCCTTGCAGGAAGATTCGGATCTGAAGAATCTGGTGGCGCAGAAGCGCGCTGTCGACGATTCCAAAGTAGCGGAACTGGTCGCCAGCGGCGTCAAGCCGGTCAAGATTCAATATGCGGACGGCGGCCAGCACCCCAGCTTCACCCATGTGACGATGGTGAGCCGACCCGAGGCGCTGGAAAAAGGCCCTGTGGAAATCGCGCTTGACGAAAAGGGACGCCCTCTCGCCGCGACCGCCGTTCGCGTCGCTACAGCGCGCGCAGCGACCCCGGCGCCGACTTCTGCGGCCGTAGCCGCTTCCGCCGCTGCAACCTCGATTTCGCGGACCGAACAGCCGGCTGCGGCGACGGCCTATGCGCCCAGCGATGCGCCTTTCTATAAGCGCTGGCTTGGTCTGGGCTCTGATAGCCCCAGCGCTGCGCCATCCCAGCCTGTGGCCGCACAGCCTGCGCCCCAGCCTGCGCGCCGCGAGGGCTCAACGCCCGCGGGCCGTGATTCCAAAGTTATCGATCCGCGCCAGAAGACGTCAGAGCTGCCAGCTCTGATTCGCGGCGCCCAGCCGGTGCTGCCTACCGGACTGATGGCCTATTCGCCGATCGCGCGTTAACCGCCGCGCAAGACGCAGACACAAAAAAACCCTCCGGGTTTGCGCCCGGAGGGTCTTGCTTTTGCGGCTGCGTTTTAATGGCAGACGCGAAACTTCTGGAAACCGACAAACCGGCCCCAATCGTCATGCACAGCGCGCTTCTCTTTGAAGCACTGGACTTCCCCGTAGCCGGACGCCTGATAATAGCCGCTGCCATAACGCTGATACGAGCCGGCATAGGGATCGTTATACGCGCTGTAACCGTAGGAATTATGCGTATTTCTGCGCGCTGCGGAGGCTGCAATGGCGCCGAGCGCCAGACCGCCGATGATGCCGATGGCCGCAGCCCCGCCCCAATTGTTGCTGTGCTGGCGCCCATGACGACGCTGACCGGCTGAGGCGTCCAGCGTCGAAGCTGCGATGGCGCCGCAGAACGTCACCGCGGCGAGGACGCCGGTCAAAGTTTTGCGAGCGAAGTTTTTGCGAGCCAGAAGTTTGCCACCAGCGATCATCTCTCTACCTCCTTGCCGACCCTTGGGGTCAGCGCATGGATGAGAGACTAAAGGGCGGGGCCTGAATGCAGCATGGCGGATGCATTCAGCGGGCGTTCATCTTTTGAGACGGGAGTAAAACTGGCTAATAGGGGAGCGCGCAACAACAGGGGCCCCCAATCCGCATCGAACCTAGACCAGCGGCCGCTGGCGGTGCTTGTATTGCAAATGCATTGCTAAAAACCCTTATTTTATGAGCGCCTTTTGAAACTTACAAACCAATGTCTGGGCTTTTCCTAGAGAAATGAGTAAATTTCAAACGTAAAACAGGCCTTACAAGCAGAAAAGATCGCCGAACATTCGCTCATACGAATCGTCTTTCGGGTCTACGGCAGAGTGACGGTTGCAACCGCACCACACCGCCATAGCCGCAAAGCACCAACACGCATGAACGCGAGTAAATTTAACGCGCTGCGTTTAACAATTCTAAAGCCCTGTTCATCAGCTTTATAGCTTCTCCACGCGGGCCCTTGCAGCCTGAGCCGTCTGCTCCGCCACCACCACACTGGACAGCTTCTTTAATGGCGCCTCTTAACATCGATATCGAGGTATTGAGATGGGACTCTGCGCCAATTGCACCGTAGATGTATGAAGAACCCATCAAGGCGGCAACCAGAGTAACATTTCTTATTTTCTTAAGCATAGTTCTTACTCTCATATTAGAACCGCTATTTTGATTTTTTACAGTATCAAAAATGTTATCGCCCGCAAGCCAAAAATACTAATAAACAAACCTTTAGTGGAGGATGAAATTTCCAATATTGAAGCTCTACCGGAACAATCCCAAATTGCCAGAGGCACGTTGAAAGCCCTGCCCTGCTTGTGCTGCAAGGTGTTCATGACGACGGATTCGTCGACGACCACGTTAAGAGTTTTAACTTGGAATAGGACCCCAATATGCTGCTTGACTTGGCACTAGTGCAACTGGCGCACAGCGACCCTTTTTGCCTTATCCAGATTGCCTGTTTTGAGACTTCTGTGGGCATATTTGGTGGTGTCGTCTGTTTATGCGCACGTAATAGCTGGCTCCACGCACGTACAGGACGACGTTGCCATCTTCCAATCTGACAGCATCCTGCAACAAACAAGTGCCTAGGTTTTACCCAGGCGTCACAAACACCTGAGCGCAACACTTGTATTTGCACAGATGTTGTACGGGTCTAAGTAAATCGTTAAGATGTTGATTTACTTGCGCGTTATAGAACACCATGACAGTGCTTGTATTGCTAATGCGTCTATTTTTAGACTGTAAAATCAATGACTTACAGTTTCTAAATTCAACTGTACAGGTTTTGTGTAGGTTTCGCTTTGAAAGCTCTGTCCTGCGTGCGCCAAGGCAGGCGCTACAAGGGCCTAAAGCACGCAAAATGTACGCTCACAGAACGCAGCTCGCAACCTCATAAAATGCAACAAAGATGAGCCAGGCCGCTAAGTCATTGAAATCAAATGTCTAAAAAGCCCAATCTTAGAGGTCGTCCTGCCCAGCATCAGAATGCATACTAAATGCAGTGAAAACATGATGTTAGGAGCTGTAGCGATGAAACAGGCACCCGTACTGACCAGCCCCCATGATGTGATCCGGTTGTTATGTTAGTTGACGATTGGGTTTGTAGCTAGCGG
>CANJPM010000048.1 GCA_947476075.1 Beijerinckiaceae bacterium | reverse complement strand
TCACGCTGCTCCCGGCATCGATTCCGATCGCATGAGCCAGACTAACTTGGTCTGGGCCTTATATGCGAGCTTAAAGTCTCGCTTAAGAAGATTTGCCGGAGGGTTGTTGTTTTGTGGCAACATGGACTTGGCCGGTATTCTGATCTGCCGCTTGATGACGCAAGGGGAGAAGGAAGGGCTGCGGTAAAGTGTTTTTCTTTATTCCCAGTGCCGGGAGATGGTCACCTATGGCGCCGGAAAGGTTGATCTTCCAGCTTTCAATCAAGCCGCCTTCATCCGCCTTGTGCTGGCGCAAGGCGCACCTTTCCCCGCGCGCGGGAGAACAAAAAACCCCGGCGCTTGCGCGCCGGGGTTCATATCCACGTTAGTAAAGCGCGAGATTAGAAGTCGCGCTGAACGCGCAGGCGGCCGCTCACGCCGCTGCCGGTCTTGTTGGAGAACGTGTTGGTCACCAAAGCCACGTCCTGCGAGGCGCGGGTGTAGACGACTTCAGCGCCGATCTCGAAGCCGCTGGTCGGCAGCCAGGCGAACTGGGCGCCGACGTCGAGCTGCTTCATGTCGCCGAACTTGTCCTTGCCGTTCCAGACAGCGTTCTTGGCCAGGCTGGGAGCCTTGAGAGACGCGTAGCTGGCGAACAGGTTTGAACGGTACTGGGGAGCCCAGTAATGCTCGAACACGCCCGCGACGTTCCACGACTTCACGTTTTCGATCTGGGTGGCCGAGTAAACGTAGCTGGTCTTGCCGGTGACGTAGCCGCCAACGTTGCGGTTGTCGGAAGCGTAGGAATAGAACGAGGTGTAATCGGTCATGCCGTTGGCGTAGGCGGCGGTGAGCTGCAGAGAATCGCCCTTGGCGAGCATCGGCAGGTTGATCTTCAGACCGGCGCCGATGGCGTAGGCGGTCTTGGAGAGATCGACCGTGTCGAGAGCGTGCGCGACAGCAGCGGTGCTGTAGGCGCCTGACAGCTGGGCGGAACCCCAAGCCTGATCGATACGGAAATTACCGTTGATCTGCGGAATGGAATTATAGACTTCGTAGGTGCCCGTGACCGTGGACGCAGTGGCGCCGCCCTGGCCGCGGAACGAGTCGAGACGATCCTGAAGCGCGATCGTGGCCGAGAAGCCGCCGCCGAAGGTGGCGGTGTAGGCAAGCTGCTTGGCGTTGTTCGGCACGGCGCCGAAATGCGAGTCGTGGTAGAGGTTCGTGTTCATGAAGATGAAATTGTCGCGGGCCAGACCAGCGGTGAAGCCGGCGAAGCGGATGAAGCCCAGCGAGAGCGTCGGGGTCGTGCTGGTGGCGGAAGCGCCAGCCGAGCTGGTGTAGGCGCCGCTGTTGCGGTCCATGCGCAGCTGGAACGCGGTCTGCACGGTGCCGAAAGCAGTCTGGGTGCGGGCGTCAATGTTCAGCTGGCCACGGGCGCGCATGCCCCAAGTGTTCTGGCCGTCGGCGGCTTCGCTAACGACCGGAAGTCCGGCGGCTACGCTGCCGTAAATCGTCTTGGCGCTGTTATAAAGATAGTCGGCGCGCACGCGGCCGCCGACCTTCAGGCAGGTGTCGGTGCCGGGGATGAAGAAGAAGCCCGAGCCATAGGCGGAGCAAATCTTCACGTATTCAACCGGAGCCGACTTGCGGCTCGGGAGATCAGCTGCGTTGGCGCTGGCGATGGCGAGCATCGCGGAAGCAGAACCGAGCAAAGCGCTCTTCATAAAAGTCATAAAACAGTCCTCCAGAAAAAAATTCGGGGTCGTCAACGAATTGGCCGCATCGGCCGTTACAACCCCACTCGCCACCAGCTCCGCCATCCCCCGATGAGCGGCAAAACGGTGTTGCTCACGAACCGTAATCCGCTTGCGAGGGGTAAACTAACTAAAACTGGACCATTGGCGAGCCGTAAAGCAAGGCTCAAGACAGATAGCCTTCATATGTTGCGCTCAAGTCACACATAGCTCCCTGTGCGTGGCCGTCTCGTTCACTCCGCTTGTGTGCAAAAGCTCGCTCACGCGGCTGCCGCAAAGCGGGCTCTAAATGCTGCTACGCCAAAAGTTTTTTGTCGCTCCACGGGTGGCGTCCGCTCGCGCGAAAGCAGGTCCATTCCCTCGCGCGCGTCGTCTCGCGCGGCCTCGGCGTCGAACCGGCGCAGCAGGGCGATCACCGGCGCCAGAGTCAGATCGTCGGCCCTCTCGCATGAGGTCAGCACCCGTTCGATCATGGTGCGCGAGAGGCGGGCCAGCGAATCGAGGTCGTCGGCAAGCTCCGTCTGGGCGTCGAGCGCAGCGCGGAAGGCGGGCAACAGGCTGTCGGGCAGGTCTGCGCGGCTGAACAGCGCGCTGAAGCCGGCGCCATTGAACTCGCGCACATAGGCCGCCACGCGATTGGCGGGAATGCCGGAAAGCTCCGCCAGCGCTGCAATCAGCAGGCTCCTGTTGCCGCTGAGCAGGGCGCGCAGAACAAGACCGGCGGTGAGCTGGCCCTGTTCGCGCAAATGGCGCACGAGAGCTGCCGGCCCGACAATACTGGCGGCGGAATCGGCGACCAGCAGAATCGTCGCCTTCTCGCGCGCCTCGCGGCAAGCGCGCTGGGCGCGCTCGGCCGAAAGCCAGTCGCGCGAGACGACAAAGCTTGTAAGGGCGCTGGCGGCCGCATCCACCAGTTTGGCGCGAAAGGTCACTGGCAGATCGCCGCGCGCCAGCAGGGCTTCGCGCGCTTCTCCGTCCTGGCCAAAGCGGTCGATGATGCGATTGAGCGAGAAATCGGGCGTGTCGGCGCCCGCGTTGCGCACCAGCGCGATGACGGCTTCGCGCGCGCCCACTTCCGCAATGGCCGCGGCGACGGCGGCCGACACGCGCAGCCGGGTGGCGATGGCGATCTGGCACGCGCAATCGCCCATGGCGGCGCAATCGATCAAATCAGCATCGCTCAGGCGCGGCGATCTGTTGAGGATGGGGCGGGCGACCTCCGCCTGATCGTTGGCGAGGGCCACGACAATATGATGGGGCGCGTTATGGGCGACGCCGAGCTCTTTTGCGAGGGCAGCCCGCACCAGAGGCGAGGGATCGTCAAGGAGGGCGGTGAGGACGAGCTGCACATCCCGCTCTTCCTGCGGATCGAGTTCGCCGCGCACGAGAGCGCCTGCAAGCGCGGCGGCGGCCTGCGCCCGCTGGCCGGGCGAGGCTTGGGACGCTGGGGCCATAAACCTGGCCATAAACTGACGAACCAACATGGTACACCACACAAAACAACTGCAGCTCAAAAGGAGCCGTAAACTTAATTGCGGCGTACTTTGCTGACCTGAAAAGCATCGCTCAAGATGGTGAACGCCTGCTTAAGCCAAACTATTTTGTTTGGTCCCGGTTCTGGACAGACAGGCTGCGGGCCTGTTCCATAGGCCATGGCCGTTTTGCTCCCGCTCTCCTCTCCCTTGCTGGTTCCCGCTCACGACGCCGCCGCGCGCGCTGGCGCTTCTGGCGCGCGAACGCTGATCCTCGATCTGGCCGGGGCGCCGGAAGGCTTGAAGGCCGAGGCGCGGGCCGGGGCCGCGCTGATGCTCGCCCAGCGTGTTGAGGCGCAATATATGATCCTTCGGGTCAACGGGCTGATGAGCGGACATATTGACGCCGACCTTGGCGCGCTCGCGCCGCTGGCGCCGGATGCGGTTCTGCTGCCTGATTCATATGGCGGCGACGACGCCCAGCATGTGTCCGTAAAGCTCTGCCTGCATGAGGCGGAGGCGGGATTGGCCGATGGCGCTACAGGTTTGATTGCCTGCGTGAGCGCCAGCGCCGCGTTGTTTCGTCTTGGCTCCTATCGCGGCGCCACGCGTCGATTGCAGGCGCTGACGTGGAGCGCGCAGGCGCTGGCTCTGGACGTTGGCGCGCAGAGTTATATTGAACACGGCGCGTTGAGCGGGCCGATGTCTCTGGCGCGCAATCTCACTCTGTTTGCAGCCGCGGCCGCGCGCGTACATGCGCTTGATGGGCCGTATGAAGAACTGGACGATCTGGCTGGCTTGCAGCGCATCTGCATGGAGGGCAAGCGCGATGGCTTTGCAGGCAAGATCGCATTGAGCCTTGCGCAGATGCGGGTGATTGCAGCGGCGTTTGCAGGTTAGCGTGCGTTGGTAAAGTCCCGCGCCGTTAACAATACCGGTTCAGGTTAATTTTGACCTGCGCTTTACGAGCGCAGTTTCCCCAATAGTCTCAGATTTAGCGATTACAATCGCTCGGCAAAATTGCATTTGCCGTAGTTTTAAAAAGTGGAGTTTTTAAAATGCCTATTTCAACTCTTGGAATGATGTGCCTCGCATGCGTTGGCATGTCGGAAGCGCCCGCAAACATCACAGGATTGAGCAGCGATGCGCCTGCAATGATACAGCTGGCTAGCACTAATTATCGGCCTGGAGTGTATAAAGTAGACGGTATTGACTATACATATACGCGTGGTGGAAACGCCGTTCGTTTGAAGTCGCGTGACGTGCGGAGGAATAGTCAATATAAGTACAGCTATTGGGTATCCGACCTTGAGGACCTGCAGACTCAGCTCAACTTAATGGCTGGTGCAGCGAAAAAAGACAAGCAAGCCAATAACCGTTATGAACACCTAAAGTGGTATTTGTGGAAGTCGGCAAGCGTCGGCCTAGATATGTTTGCTTTTTTGAACTACTTCAAGAATAGCACCAACCGTGACATGGGCAATTTGCATAACGATGCTTACCTTAAAGAAGCGCTGCGACTTTCTGGAAAAATCAATCGAGGCTACAAGGGCAGTGTGTAATAACAGGTGTTTATTAATAACATCTGCTGCTTTGCCCAGTTTGTCTTTAAAATATAAGGTTTAGCAAGTTATCAAAATTGCTTGCGCGCCGGCATATGTCCGGCGCGCAGTTTGCCCCTGCAATACAGCCTACCCGCCGCCTTCCTTGTTGCCCGCGCCTTCCGGGCGCTTGATGGGGAACACGCGATCAACCGCCGTGTAATCCTGATAGCCGCAGCGTGCGATGGGCTTCATCGCCACGATGTCGATCATGCCGTCTTTCAAATAACGCTCGTCCACATGCATGCCGATCACCTGACCGAGCACGAGATTGCGGTCGGTGACATTGCCGTCCATATCGGTGAGCCGCACGACTTGCGTCACGCGGCATTCGAGCGCGCAGGGGCTTGCCGCCACGCGCGGGGCGCCGACCAGCACGCAGGGCGCTGTTTCAAGGCCAGCGTGCTGGAACTCGCTGTCGCCGCGCGCCAGCGGAGCGGACGTCATGTTCATTTTCTCGCGCAGGTCCCACGTCGCCATGTTCCACACGAACTCGCCGCTGTCTTGCGCGAATGTCTTGCTGTCCTTGTCGCCCTCGCTGCAAAAACCAACCAGAGGCGGGGCGCCCGAGAAGGCGTTGAAGAACGAATAGGGCGCCAGATTCACAAGGCCCGCTTTGCTGCGGGTGGAGATCCAGCCCACGGGCCTTGGCGCGATCATCGCCTTGAAAGGGTCCCATGGGAAAAGCGTTTTGTCGCGCTTGTGCGGTTCAAAGAAAATCATGTCATGCGTTCCCTAAAAGCGCGTCACGATGTCGGCGAGCGCGGGGCGCGGCCGGTCTTCAATCGTCGTGGTGGGGAGGCCGATGTGGATATAGCCTGCGACCTTTTCGCCTGCGCGCACGCCCAGCTCTTCCAGCACCTGCGCGTCATAGCTGATCCATTGCGTCAGCCATGCCGACACAAATCCCATCGCGGCTGTTGCGACAGTGAGGTTCATGCACACGGCGCCGGCGGAAAGCGCCTGCTCCCATTCGGGAATTTTAACATGCTCGCGCGCGGTGGATACAATCGCGATCACCAGCGGGGCGTGCTGAAAGCGCTTGCGCTCGACCTCTAATTGTTCGGCGCCGGCTTCAGGATGTCTGGCCGCGAAGGCGCGCGCAAAAACGTCGCCGGCCCGCGCGCGGGCCTGGCCTTCGAACACAATGAAGCGCCATGGCGCCAACTTGCCATGGTCGGGCGTGCGCGCGGCGATGGTGAGCAGCGTTTCGAGCTGCTGGGCATCGGGGCCGGGGCCGGTCATGGTGAGCGGCGGCGCCGAGCGGCGATGGCTCAAAAGTTCTATGGTTTGCGCGTGCGGCGCCCTCTGGTCGTTCATGCGCTTGCCTCCCTGTGTGGCTTTGCTTTTATAGCGATTGACGGCGCGCGCAAAGCCGCCCGCCATTGTGGCGCCGCGATGTTGGGCGAGGGATGTTCGCCGTGCTCGTTGCAAGCATCGATCCTGCCTGTTGACCTGTCCCCCCAGATGCGCGAAGCCCAAAGCATGAACTTTGCCCAAACCCTCAAGTCTGTGACTCTCAAGTTCTGTCTGGCGGGCCTGACCATGGCCTGTTGCGGGCTGTCGGCGCACGCACAGTCGCAGTTTGATTTGCGGGGTGGCGGGGCAGGGTTGCAATTCGATCCGCAGAGCGGGGCGGCGAGTGCGCCGGTTCCTGCTCCTGCGCCTTCCGCCAATGTGCAGGACGGGTCGGGCGTGCTGAACCTGTCGGCGGTGTTTGGGGCCGACGCCCGGCGCATCGCCTCCGGGCTGGTGTGGAACGTGTTCAGCGAGGGCGTTGAGGGCAGCAGCACGCTGGCCGCCCAGTCCAACGAGGCGTCGCCAATCTTCGTGCTGCCGGCGGGGGATTATGTCTTGCATGTAGGCTATGGCCTGGCCGGGGCGGTGCGCCGCGTCACCATCGAGGCCGGGCGTCAGATCACGGACCGCGTGCCGCTGAACGCCGGCGGGCTGCGACTGGTGGGGACGCTGGGCGAATCGCGCATCCCGCCGGAGCGCGTTGCGGTCTCAATCTATGTGCCCGAGGGGGCCAATCCGCAGGGCAAGCTGGTCGCCAGGGACGTTCGGTCCGCCCAATTGGTGCGGCTGCCCGAGGGCACTTATCACGTCGTCTCAACCTATCTGGAAGCGGCGACGGGAGGTCTTTCGCCTGCGCCCACCAATTCGGTGGTTGAGGCGGACGTCCGAATCCAGCCCGGCCGCACGACCGAGGCGACGCTGCGTCACAAAGCGGCGCAGATGACGTTGAAGCTCGTCAACGCGCCCGGCGGCGAGGCTCTGGCCAACACGTCATTCACAATCTTGACGCCCGGCGGCGACGTGATCCGCGAAATGATTGGCGCGTTTCCCTCGCTGGTGCTGGCGGAGGGCGAATATGTCGCCATCGCAAGGCGCGACGGCGGCGCCTATCAGGGCACGTTTTCCGTACGCTCGGGTCGTGACCGGGACGTTGAAATCATGGCGCGCGATCCGCTGCGCGAATAGAAGAGGACAAAGGCCATGCAGACCTTCTTCGTCGAAATCAAATGTGCGCTGGGCAAGACCTATCAGGTCGCCAATGCGCTGGCGGAAGCAGAGATCGCCTCCGAGATTCATTCCATCGCCGGCCATTACGACATTCTGGCCAAGTTTTACGTGCCGCGCGAAACGGATATCGGGCATTTCGTGGGCGAGAACGTGCAGGTCATCCCCGGCATTGTGGATACGCGAACCATCATCGCGTTCAAGGCGTTTTGATCTTGCGCAAGGCTTGCCCGGCTAGCGGAGTTTAATTTGCGCGACAGGAGGCTTCCATGCTGCGCAAAGCACTCGCCTTTATCGCCCTGACGCTGTCCGCCAACGTTCCCGCTTACGCGGCCGATGTCGCCCAGGGCGAGCGATTGGCCAAGCGCTGGTGCGCGGAATGTCATGTCGTCTCGCCCGACCAGACCAGCGCCAAAGCCGATGCGCCCTCGTTCGCCTCCATCAGCGCCAATCGCCGCGTGCCGCAGATCGGCGCGTTTCTGCGGCAGGATCATCCGCAAATGCCCGACATGTCGCTGTCGCGCGACGAAATCGTCAATCTGATCGCATGGATGCAATCACTGGCGCCCGCGCTTGATCCTCTCAAGCGCGAACCGCAGAAGGACGATTTCAAGCTGCCGGACGGCGGCTAGGAGCGCGCCAGCAATTCCACGGCGAGGGCGTAGATCCGCAAGCGCACGGCATCTGGCAAGGTGCGCAGCGTTTGCACATAGATGCCGCCGGCGCGGCAAAGCGCGATGTCGGGAATGGGCGTCTCCGGCGTTTTCCCGTCCAGCAAGGCGTCGATCTCGGCCCTGCTCAGGCCGCGTTCCTGCAAGGCGCGCTCCAGAACGAGAAAGTCGGAATCGGTTGGCGGCGGTCTGTCTTCACTGGTCGCGCGACCGTCGATCATAGCCT
Source organism: Beijerinckiaceae bacterium (assembly GCA_947476075.1). GTDB lineage: Bacteria > Pseudomonadota > Alphaproteobacteria > Rhizobiales > Beijerinckiaceae > Terripilifer. The sequence continues at coordinate 9,368 of CANJPM010000048.1, read as the reverse complement.
CGACGCCCGCCACCGCCATGTCGGCTACAAGCGCTCGCTGGCGGGCGGAAAAATCAAAAAACGCCTGGCTCGCATTGCCGTAAAGAAAATCGACGCAGAGTCCGGGATCGGCGTCGGAAAGGGCGCCCATGATTTTGCCCTGCGCCTCGAACACACGATCAAGGCGCGCAAGGCTGGCCCGCGCTGCGTTCACTCCGTGGGTGCGGCGCATCGTGCGCAGCGCCTCAGCCAGATAAGCATCAGGGGTGTCGAGTTTTGAGGCGCCGGCGGCGCGGTCGGCAAACACGTTCAGCACGCGCGTGAGGTCCTGGGGAAATTCCCTCCGCAGCAGCGCGTAGAAATCAGCATGTTCGGGTGCGAGTTTTATCCGCTCCTCTATAGCGGCGCGCCCTGCATTGCGTATCTTCGAGGCACGCGCATCGCTCTCTATAGCTTGCGATTCCGCATCAGGCCCTATGGCGCGGGCGACAAATTCCCAACCCAGCCAGACGCTGCCGGCAAGGGCTGCAAGCAGGGCCAGTATACGCAACGCGTGCATCACGGCTCCTGAATAAACGCGATCGGCCCGAAGCAATTTTCAGCCAAACGTTTGCGCCGGCTCCAGCAGCCTGCGCAAACGTTTGTTGTCAAGAGAGCGCGATCCAGCGGCCCTCTTTGTCGCGTCCCGCTTTGCCGGCGAGGCGCAGATTTTCCAGTGCGATGACAATTTCGCGGCCGTCGCGGCTGCCGGTCGCGGCCATCAATTCCTGAAAGAATTTTGCGCCATCGGCCAGCGCCGCCTCAATCGAGGAAAAGCGTTTGCCCGGATAGGTTGGCGGGGCGGGAATGAGCGGCGGGCCTGCGAGCGCCTGCGCAAAGGGAAGACAACAATCAAAGCCTGCTTTTGCGCCGGTGCGCGCGCCCATCAAGGATGGGTCGAGCGGCACTGCGCGAAAGCCGGTCGCCACCACGAGATCGCGGTCGGCCTGAAAGCGCGTCGCCATGGCCCAATCAACCTGACCGTCGGCGCGGATGTCGATATCGGGATCTACGACCCAGACGTGCTTGGCGTTGGAGACAGAGCCAAAGACGGCGGCGATGGCGTTGCGCGCTTCGCCGGGCGCGCGCTGGCGCAGCGCCACGCGCACATGCAGGCTGCCGCCCGAGGGCGTCAGCACGTGCACGTCGACAGGCTCGCGCACAGCCGTTTGCAACGCCCGCCAGATGGTGACTTCCGCACGCGCCGCGTTGAGCTGGGCGGTGTCGGTGCAATCCATCGTGCGGCCGCCGATGGTCGAGGTTTGGAACAGCGCGTCGCGTCGCTTCGTGATGGCGGTGAGATGGAACACAGGGTTCATCTTCAGCTCGCCGTAATAGCCAAGGAACTCGCCATAGGGGCCTTCGGGCTCAACATGGCCGCGCTCGTCGAGATAGCCCTCCAGAATGATTTCAGCGTCGGCGGGCACCAGCAAATCGTTGGTGACGCATTTCACCACCGGCATCGGCCCGTCGCGCAGGCTCGCCATGATGCCGACTTCATCAATCGGCATGCGCATGACGGCGGCCACATGATCGACGGGATGGGCGCCGAGCACAAAGGCGATGGGCAGCTTTTCGCCGCGCCGCGCCGAGGCTTCGTAGATCGCCTTGAGGTCGCTGGGCGAGAGCAGGTCAACGCCCGCTTCCTTGCGGCCGCGCAACATCAGCCGACGAATGCCCACATTGGTGAAGCCGGAGGCAGGGTCGCGCACAATGTCGATGCCAGCCGACAAATAGGGCGCGCCGTCGAGTCCGTGCTGGAGGTTGGCGGGCAGGCTTGTGAGGTCGGCGTCGTCGCCGGTCAGAACCACCTGCTGCACAGGAGCCTCCGCGCGCGTCAGCTCAATCGTCTGCGGACGGTTTTCAAGCCGGCGCATGATTTCGTGCATCAGCTTGTCGGGCGCGACGCCAAACGCCATCGCGATGCGGGCGCGGCTGCCGGTCGCGTTGCCGACGATTTCCGCCCCTTCCGGGCCTGCATTGGTGAAATGCAGCGCCTTTGCCGAGCCCTCGAAATGCGCGGCCAGATCTGCAAGCTCGACCTTTTCGTCAATCGTGCGCGCCTCCCCCGCAGCGATTGCGGCGTTGACGAACGTGCGCAGGCGATATTTCTCCAAATCCACGGAGGCGCCTGCATGTCGGACGATGGTCATCGAGCTCTCCCTGTGCGCGCCGTCTGCGGCTGGCGCGTCATGCGTTCTGATTACTTTGGCTCTGATTACCGGAAAACGCAGCTGTGGAACAGATGCGAACAGATAATAGCCCGCCTTGATTTCGCCGCGGTCTCGATGTCATGTCCACGCTTCGGCTTCAGGATAATCATGCGCGCTCTCGCCTGCTCACTGGTTCTTTTATCCGCCCTGTTGGACCCGGCGCTGGCCGAGGAGGGGTGCGACCCCAGGCGCCCGTGTGACGAGGCGCAATTGGGCCCCTATGTCGAACCAGATTTCGTGATGCCCAAGACGGAAGACCCCAATGTTGCGCGGGGCAGGCCGGCGCCGATTCCCCTGTTCGGACTAGAGGGCATGGTGCGGGTCAAGCCCGGGTCCGGCCTGTGGGTGGGCGAGGCGTTTTCTGGCGGCAATCTGTTTTTGAACGGAAACCGCAAGAAGGCGACGCTCGGCCTCAAGCTGGGCTTTTGATCGCCCCGGCGACGATTGCATCATCGATCCCAACCTGAGATGTTGCGGGCAAGCCGCACAGGCCCGTTTTTCAATTCAGGCAACATTCTGGGAGGAATGATGAGTTCGCAGAGCACTGGGGATAATGGCGCTATTCGTAACGATTCCGGCCCCGAGCAACCCGTGGGGCCGCTCGCCACCAAGGCCGGCTTTGGCAGCGACGTCGTCGCCGAGACGCTGCGCGCGCTCGATCTGCCCTATATCGCGCTCAATCCCGGCGCGAGCTATCGCGGCCTGCATGATTCCATCGTCAATTATCTGGGTAACAAAAGCCCGGAAATGCTGCTCTGCCTGCATGAAGAACATGCGATCCATATCGCGCAGGGCTATGCCAAAGTCACCGACAAGATGATGGCCGCCGCAGTCCATTCCAATGTCGGACTGATGCATGCCACGATGGCGATCTTCAACGCCTGGTGCGACCGCATGCCGATGGTCATCATGGGCGCCACCGGCCCGCTGGACGCCGCCCGTCGCCGCCCGTGGATCGACTGGATTCACACTTCGCGCGATCAGGCCTCGATGATCCGCCAATACGTCAAGTTCGACGATATTCCCGGTTCGCCCGAGGCCGCCCGCGAGGCGTTGACGCGCGCCAAATGGATTGCGGAAACCAACCCAAAGGGACCGGTCTACGTCAATCTCGACGTGAGCTTGCAGGAAGACCCGCTCACCGGCGATCTGCCGCCGTTCGACGTCAATCGCTATGCGCCACCGATCTGCGTTGGGCCGACAGCGCAGCAGGTTGCTGACATTTTGAAGCTCGCAAAGGGCGCCAAAAATCTGCTCATCGTCTACGGTCGCTTCTCGCGCAGCGAACAGGGCTGGGCCGAGCGCGTCACGCTGGCTGAAAAGCTCGGCGCCAGCGTGTTCAGCGATCTGAAAGTGGGCGCCAGCTTCCCCACCGATCATCCGCTGCACGTCACCTCGCCAGGCATGCCCGCCAATCCGCCAGCGGAAGCAGCGTTGCGCAAGGCCGACGTGATACTGGCGTTTGACGTTGTCGATCTTGGCGGCATGTTCAAGGGCCATATGGCTGGCGCTGCGCCAGACGCGAAGATCATCCATGTCTCGATGGATCATCGCATTCACAACGGCTGGAGCATGGATCATCAGGGCCTGCCGCCGGTCGACATGTTCCTGTCGGCAGACGCGGGCGAGGTGGTGAGCGCGCTGGTGGCGGCTTTGGCCGACGTGAAGGCGCCCGCTTTGCCTGCGCGCAAGCATGAGCCGATTGCGCTGCGCGCCGATAACGAGCGCCCGCTCGTGCGCGATCTCGCTTTGTCGCTCAACAAGGCTCTGGGCGAGCGCGACGTCTGCCTGATGTCAACGACTATCGCCTGGCATGAGGATTGGTGGCCGCTGCGCCATCCGCTCGATTACACCGGCGGCGCCGGCGGCGGCGGCCTTGCGGCTGGCCCCGGCATTTCGGTCGGCGGCGCTTTGGCGCTGAAGGATTCAGATCGCATGGCGGTCGGCATCGTCGGCGACGGTGATTTCCTGATGGGCGCCACTGCGATCTGGACGGCAGTGCGCTACAAACTGCCGCTGCTGGTGGTGGTGTCGAACAATTCCTCGTTCTTCAACGATGAATTGCACCAGGAGCGCGTGGCCAAGATGCGCAATCGCCCGGTCGAGAACAAGTGGATCGGTCAGAAGATGATCGAGCCCGACATCGACATCGCCTCCATTGCGCGCGGTCAGGGCGCTCTGGGCATTGGTCCGGTGCATTCCATCGGCGAATTGCCAAAGGCCTTCGCCGACGCCATCGCCCATGTTGAAGCTGGCGGCGTCGCCGTCGTCGACGTGCGCGTGGTGCCTGGCTACGCCTGATTGAATAAAGCCCGCGCGCTGGAAGGCGCGCGGGCTCCGGTCCAGCTGGGCAAACCGCGCCTGCGGGCCTACATATGAGCGCGACAGCTCGCATCCCCCAGGAGAGCCGCGCCATGAATTTCGATCCCGCCTCGATCAATATAGCCCCGGCGCCCGCCGCACGGTCGGCTATTGAGCACATCATCGTGCCGCGCGTGAGCGATCTTGGCGGGGTGCAGGTGCGCCGCGCTTTGCCCGCGCAAGAGACGCAGATGATCGGCCCCTTCATCTTCTTTGACGAGTTTGGCCCGGCTGAATTTCTGCTGGGCGAGGGGCTCGACATCCGGCCCCATCCCCATATCGGGCTCTCCACCGTCACCTATATGTTCGAGGGGCAGATCATGCATCGCGACTCGTTGGGCTCCGCGCAGGCGATCGTTCCCGGCGAGCTGAATTTGATGAGTTCCGGGCGCGGCATCGTCCATTCAGAACGCACGCCGGAGGTTGAGCGCAAGGGACGCGCAAAGCTCTATGGAATCCAGACATGGATGGCGCTGCCGCGCGCGCTGGAGGATGGCGAGCCCAGCTTTGCCCATCACGGCGCCGCCGATCTGGCCGTGCTTGAGGACGAGGGCAAGAAAGTCACAATCATCATGGGCTCGATGTATGGATTGAGCGCCGTCGCCAAACCACCCACGCATACGATCTACGCTGACGCCATATTGAGCGCAGGCGCCTTGCTGCCGTTCGACGCTATCGCGGAAGAGCGCGCGTTCTACGTGGCCAAGGGCGAAGTGGCGGTGGGCGAGGATCGCTTTGCGGCGGGGCGTTTGGTGACGTTGCGGCGCGGCGAGCCGATCACGCTGCGGGCGTTATCGGATTCGCGCCTTATTTTGCTCGGCGGCGAGCCGATGGATGGGCCGCGCTTCGTCTGGTGGAATTTTGTCTCCTCGCGCAAGGAGACGATGATAGCCGCCGCCCACGAATGGGAGGCCGGGCGCATGGGCAAAGTGCCGGGCGACGAGCAAGAATTTATCGCAATGAGATAATCATAAAAAAACCCCTCCGCGAGGATCTCGCGAAGGGGTTCATTCGATCCGAAGATCAAAACTTTAGATCAAGCAGCCTGCAGGTTGCCAGCGGACTGCTTGCCCGAGCGGCGGTCAGTCTCGAGCTCGTAGGAGACCTTCTGGCCTTCATTGAGCGTGCGCATGCCAGCGCGCTCGACAGCGGAGATGTGTACGAACACGTCCTTGCCGCCCTGATCCGGCTGGATGAAGCCGTAGCCTTTTTCGGTGTTGAACCACTTCACAGTTCCCGTAGCCATGGGAATATCCTTTACCTAGGTGTTGGCGCGTGGACTTACGCAAAGAGCGCAAGCCCGGTTAGCTCGAGTTTTGGTAGCGAGGTTGTCTGCGCGCCGATCCCTAGAAGGGCGAAGCGGCCAATCGTCCGGCCAAAGTCGATCTGCGCATAATAGTCGCGCACGTAGGCGAAAGCAAGGAACGATCGCCGTTTGGGTTAAGAAGGCGTCGCCACGACGCTGTTTTGTTCCGGAGACCCGGCCGGATTGTGCGTGCGGGAGCGTCGCGTTAAGGGATATGAAATCACCCTGCTGCTAGGTTGAAGCTTCAGGAGAGCCTATGCTTTACAAACTTGCCGGGTTCGCCGCGGAAGAAAAAGGCGCGACCGCCATCGAATACGGACTGATCGCAACCTTCATTGCGGTCGCCTGCATTGGCGCGTTTGTCACCTTTGGCGGCGCGAGCAGCAGCATGTTTCATCGGGTCTTTATCCAGACCATTGTTCCTGCGCTCAAGTGACCGCCTCGGCGTCCGCTTTCGCCAGCCGGCGCACCATGGCGTAGGCGGTGTAAATTGCGGCGCTTCCAAATAAAGCCGCGCCCATCACCAGGCCCAGCAGCCCTCCTTCCGGCCCGCCCCATTGAGTGCCAAGCACCACAAACGGGATCGTGCCGACAGTGGCGCGGCCCCAGTTGAACGCTGTGGACAGAAAAGCGAAGCCCAGATTGTTGAAGACGGCGTTGGCGACGAACAGGCAGCCCAGGAACAACCATTGGACCGCGCCAATCTTGCAGAAGAAGTCCACGATCGCCGCCGTCTGCCCGGTTGCGGCGAATGTGTCGATGATCAGCGGCGCTGAAAGCCAGAGCAATCCCCACATCAAAAGCGCATAGCTGATGGCAAGCGTGAAGCAATCGGTCAGCGTCCGCCTGATGCGGTCATAGCGCCGCGCACCCCAGTTTTGCGCCACGATCGGGCCCACCGCTCCGCTGAGCGCGAACATGATGCCAAACGCCACGGGCGCCAGCCGGTCAATGATGGCGAAGGCGGCGATCACCGGCTCGCCATATTGCGAGAACACGCGCAGCACCCAGGACGTCGCCACAGGCGCCGCAAGATTGGTGGCGATGGCCGGCAACGCCACAACAGCCATGGGGCGCAGGTCTTGTCTGACATGAGCCCAATTTGGCCGCGCGATCAGATTGTGCACATGAACGGCGCCCCACAGCCCGACGGCGGTGAAAACGAGGCGGGAGATTGCTGTGGCGACAGCGGCGCCATCGACTCCCATGTTGAGGCCAAAGATCAGCAGCGGATCGAGAGCCGCCGTGATCGCTCCGCCCCAAAGCGTCACATACATCGAGCGACGGGCGTCGCCCACCGCGCGCAAGGAGCCCGACAGCGCCATGCCCAGCGACATCAGCGCATTGGCGGGCAGGGTGATAGCCAGAAAATTCGACGCCACCTCGAGTGATTCCCCACTGGCGCCCAGCAGGCCGACCAGCTCGCGCCGCAGCGGCAAAGCAACTAGCGTGAGGGCGATGGAGATGATGAAAATATGCGTGAGCCCGGACGCGCAATAGCGCCGCGCGCGCTCGCGATTGCCCGCTCCAATGTCGCGCGCCATCAGCGCCGATACCGCAATGCTCAGGCCGATGCCGATCGAGATCATGAAGAACATGATCTGCGTGGCGTAGCCAACCCCTGCGGTCAGGTGAGGGTCGCCGAGCCAGGAAATATAGAGCAGCGACAGCAGGTCAACGATGAACACCGCGACCAGCCCCACGGAGCCGGTCGCAGTCATCACCGCGACATGCCGCATGATGGGGCCCTCCGTGAAGACGGCGCGGCGCGCAGCGGCTGTTGCCGAGGGCGCGTTGGTTTTGTCCGCAGGCGCCTGATCGGAGGGGCTGCGTTGAAGGGGTGGCTGGTTCATGGGCTCGCAAAGGTTGGCCGCCAACATAACGCCGCGAGCCGGGAATGCGAGCTTTACCTCGCGGTCCAAAGTGGCGCTCCATGGACCGCGTGCGTCCCCGCCCCAAACCCGCGCAAACATTGGCTTTAGCTCTTCCATGGGCAGCCCCGTCTTGACTTGGGCCGGCTCAAAGCCTCATGTCGCGCCTATGTCCGTTCCAGCCTTTTCCGGGACTCGCTCCCTGCCGCCGCTCAGGATTATGCTCTGCGCCCCGCGCGGGTTTTGCGCCGGCGTCGTGCGCGCCATCGACGCTGTCGAGAAGGCGCTCGAAATCTATGGCGCGCCGGTTTATGTGCGCCATGAGATCGTCCACAACAAATATGTGGTGGAGAGCCTGAAGGCCAAAGGTGCGATCTTTGTCGAAGAACTCGACGACGTGCCCCAAACGTCTGCCCCGGTGATCTTTTCCGCACATGGCGTGCCAAAATCAGTGCCGGAAGCGGCTCGCGGGCGTGAGTTTTTCACCATTGACGCGACCTGTCCGCTGGTGACTAAAGTTCACAGAGAGGCCGAGATCCATTGGCGCCGTGGACGCAAAGTCGTTCTCATCGGTCACGCGGGCCATGCCGAAGTCGTCGGCACGATGGGCCAATTGCCCGAAGGCGCAGTTGTTCTGGTGGAGAGCGTGGAGGACGTTGAACGCCTCAACCCGCCCGATTCCGTAAAGCTTGCATGGGCGAGCCAGACCACGCTTTCCGTTGACGACACACGCGAGATCGTATCCGCGCTGGTGCAGCGTTTTCCAGACATCGTCGGCCCGCACAAGGACGACATTTGCTACGCCACCACCAATCGGCAGGACGCGGTCAAAGCCGTTGCGCCGCAGGTGGAGGCGATGATCGTGGTGGGCGCGCCCAATTCCTCGAACTCGCTGCGCCTGCGCGAAGTGGCCGAGTTGGCGGGTTGTCGCATATCGCTGCTGATCCAGCGCGCCGCCGATATGGACTTTGCTTTGCTTGAGGGCGTTACGCGACTCGGGATCACCGCAGGAGCGTCGGCGCCTGATATTCTGGTGGACGAGATCGTCGACGCTCTGCGCGCCCGGTTCGATGTAACGATTGAAACCGTCACGAACGCAGTCGAGAACGTGCACTTCCCCGCGCCGCGCGAATTGCGCGTGCGGGGATAGTCTGCTGTTTGAAGTTTCAGGCCGCCAGCGCGATCTGGCGGCGCTCGCTGCTTGCCGCCGTCTTTTGAATCGTGAGCTGGTAGCCCGAATACACAATCTTGAAGGCGCCTTCTTTCATGCGCAAAAACGCATTGACGGCGAAGGCCGGATTGTGGCGATCTTCCTTGTAATATCTCCAAAGATAATCATCAAAAATCATCAGGCCGCCGACCTTGAGCCGCTCGAATGATTTGATGGCGTCCATCATCACGTCGTCGCAATGATGCGAGCCGTCGATATAGATGAGGTCAAAATCGGTCTCGTCGTATTTCTCGAAGAATGAATACGAGGTGCCTTTGCACTTGGTGACGCTGCTTGCATATTTTTCGATGTTGGCGTCGAAATTGCGCTCGACCTGCATGATCTGGTCTGGATCGGCGTGCTCATCCGAGCCTTGCCATGTGTCGACG
>CANJPM010000047.1 GCA_947476075.1 Beijerinckiaceae bacterium | reverse complement strand
GGTGTGTTTCTGCACCTGATCCCGTTCTATGGCTCGGTGCTGGCGACGACGCTGCTCGGCGAGAGCCTGCAATTCTTCCACGTCGGAGGCTGCGCGCTGATCCTGACAGGCGTGTGGTTTGCTGCGCGGCGGTAAGGGCGCGCCCTATTCCACGTCGTCCACATGCTCGGGCCCGGCGCCGCTGATGCGTTGGGCCAGCGAGGCTTGCATGAACTCGTCGAGGTCGCCGTCGAGCACGTCGTCGGGCGTGCCGGAGGTGAAGCCGGTGCGCAGGTCTTTCACCATTTGATACGGCTGCAAGACATAGGAGCGGATCTGGTGGCCCCAGCCAATCTCGGTTTTTGAAGCCGCGGCGGCGTTCTTCTCGGCCTCGCGGATTTCAAGTTCGCGCTCATACAGGCGCGCACGCAGCATGTCCCACGCCTGTGCGCGGTTCTTGTGCTGAGAACGCTGCTGCTGGCTCGCAACCACGATTCCGGTCGGAACGTGCGTGATGCGCACAGCGGAATCGGTTTTGTTGACGTGCTGTCCGCCGGCGCCCGATGCGCGATACGTGTCGATGCGGCAGTCGGATTCGTTGACGTCGATCTGAATGCGATCGTCGATCACGGGATAAACCCAGACAGACGCAAAGCTGGTGTGGCGGCGTGCGTTCGAGTCGAACGGCGAAATGCGCACGAGCCGATGCACGCCCGATTCCGTCTTCATCCAGCCGTGCGCGTTGTGGCCCTTGATCATCAGCGTGGCGGACTTCAACCCCGCCTCGTCGCCGGGCGTCTCCTCAATCAGCTCGACGGTGAACTTCCGGCGCTCGCCCCAGCGCGCATACATGCGCGCCAGCATACGCGCCCAATCACAGCTCTCTGTGCCGCCGGCGCCCGAATGAACTTCGACATAAGTGTCGAACTGGTCCGCCTCGCCCGACAACAACGATTCAATCTCGCGGCGCTTGGCTTCCGTCACCAGCGCCTTGAGCATCGAGACGCCTTCTTGCTCCGTCTCGGGATCATTCTCGGATTCGCCCAGCTGAACGAGCGTGATCGCGTCGTCCAGCTCACGCTCAAAGCGTGAGAGCGAGCCAAGCCGCTCCTCAAGATCAGTGCGCTCGCGCATGATTTTTTGCGCAGCTTCCGCGTCGTTCCAGAGCGTGGGATCTTCGACCTTGGCGTTTAGTTCAGCGAGGCGACGCTGTGCAGCAGCGACGTCAAAGATGCCTCCTCAGCAGTCCCATGGACTGCTTGGTCTGTTCGACGAGGGATTCGGCTTCGGCGCGCATGAGCCATTTCTTTCAAAGGTTGGAGCTTGCGTTTAGCGGCCTCGGGAGGCGGATGCAAGGCGGATTGGATTATGAGCCGATCTGGACCGCTGGCTCTTTCGGCGACAGCGCGCGCGAGTACGCGCACGACCTAAAGAGCGCCCCTAATACAGGCCGCCCGTGCCCGTGCCGATGGAACGGTCCGATGCTGGCGTATTGGCCGCGCCGCGCATTGCTGGATCGCCGTAATAGGAATCGGGCGGCGCCGTGCCTGGCTTGAAGCCCTCCAGAATCGAGCCCGCCCCCGTGCCGCGCATGCCCGAGCGCGGATCGATCGAAATCAGCTTGATGCCCGGCGGCACGCGGAACGGAGCGTCAGGCTTGTTCTTCAGCGCCACCTTCATGAAGTCGCGGAATATCGGCGCGGCGTAGCGCCCGGCAGTCGCCGATCCGCCCAGCGAGCGCGGGCGGTCGTAACCCATATACACGCCTACCGCCATGTCCGGCGAAAACCCGACGAACCACACGTCCTTGGCGTCATTAGTGGTGCCGGTCTTGCCCGCTATCCGCTTGCCGACTTCCTTGATGACGGTCGCGGTGCCGCGCTGGACCACGCCTTCCATCATCGAGGTGATCTGGTAGGCGGTCAGCGGATCGAGCACCTGCTCGCGCTTGTCGATCAGGCGCGGCTCGTTCTGGTTCGCCCATTTTTCCGCGTCGCACCCCTGGCACACGCGCTGATCGTGCTTGTAGATGGTGCGTCCCCAGCGATCCTGAATGCGGTCGATCAGCGTCGAGCGAATGCGGCGGCCGCCATTGGCCATCATCGAATAGGCAGTCGTCATCCGCAGGACAGTGGTTTCCCCCGCGCCCAGCGACATCGACAGGAACGGCGGCATGTCTTCGTAGACGCCGAAGCGCTTGGAATATTCGGACACCAGCGGCATGCCGACGTCGCGCGCAAGCCGGACGGTCATCAAATTCTTGGATTGTTCAATGCCATAGCGCAGCGTATGCGCGCCGGTCGGCCGCCCGTCGTAGTTTTCCGGACGCCAGATCTCGCCATTGCCCTGGTCTACCTCGATCGGCTCGTCGAGCACGATGGACGATGGCGTGTAGCCGTTGTCGAGCGCGGTGGCGTAGACGAACGGCTTGAACGAGGAGCCAGGCTGGCGCATGGCCTGAGTCGCGCGGTTGAACTCGGATTGGTCGAACGAGAACCCGCCGACCATGGCCAGCACGCGGCCGGTATAGGGGTCCATCGCCACCATCGCGCCTGATACGTCAGGAATTTGGCGCAGCCGATAATCGTTTGGGCGGTTCTCGACGGGGTCGGCGTAGATGACGTCGCCCGGTTGCAGCAATTGGCGCAGGCGCTTGCCTGTCCATTTCACGCCATCTCCGGTCAGCACCGCAGTTGTGCGCTCGCGGCTGACGGCGCCGCCGGCCTCGCGCTCCGGCTGCAAGCCGATGCGCGCTGCGTTTTCACCAACGTCCAGCACGACCGCCAGACGCCACGGCTTAACGTCGCCAAGCGCCGGGATTTCAGCCAACGGCGCGCCCCAATCGTCGGAAACATTGATCGAGCGCATCGCGCCCCGGAAGCCCTGCGCCTCGTCGAAGCGCACCAGCCCGTCCACAAGCGACTTGCGGGCCAGCACCTGTAATTGCGGATCAAGCGTCGTGCGAACAGAAAGACCGCCCTCATAAACCTTCTTCTCACCATAGCGATCAAGCAGCTCGCGACGCACTTCTTCGGCGAAGAATCCGGCGACATAGGTGTTCGGCGACAGCACGCGCGGATTGACCGCCAGCGGCTCGCGACGGGCCTTTTCGCCATCTTCCGCCGTGATATGGCCATCGTCGATCATGCGGTTGATGACGTAGTTACGGCGCGCCGTTGCGGCCTCGCGATTGCGGAACGGATTGAGCGTGCTGGGCGCCTTGGGAAGCGCCGCCAGATAGGCCGCTTCCGAAATCGTCAACTCGTGCAGCGCTTTTCCGTAATAATTGAGTGCCGCGGCCGCTACGCCATAGCTGTTCAGGCCCAGAAAGATCTGGTTCAAATACAGCTCTAAAATCTTGTCTTTCGAATAGGCCGCCTCGATGCGGAACGACAGCAGCGCCTCGCGAATCTTGCGCTCGAACGTCTGCTCGTTGGTGAGCAGGAAGTTTTTGGCGACCTGCTGGGTGATTGTGGAGGCGCCCTGAATGCGCTTGTCGCCGCGCACCATGATGAGCAAGGCGCGGCCGATACCTTCGGGATCGATGCCGTTGTGAGTGTAGAAGTTTTTATCTTCAGCCGAAAGGAACGCCTGCTTCACCAGCGGCGGAATCGCGCTGGCCGGCAGGAACAGGCGCCGTTCGCGGGCGTATTCAGCCAACAGGCTGCCGTCAGCGGCGTGGACGCGCGACATCACGGGAGGCTCGTAATTCCGCAATTGCGTATAATCGGGCAGATCCTGCTCGAAATGCCAGATCACGATTCCAACACCCGCCGCAGCGACGATAAAAATCATCGCTCCCGAAGCGAACAGAAATCCCAAAAATCTGCCGAAACTGCCCATAAAGCCTCTGCCTTTAACCCGCGCGGGACGTGAGCCCTGCGCAGGCGCGCTGTTGCGCATATCACGGCGGATCATGGGAAGGCGACTGGCCTACCCAAACAAAGTGCGCGAGAACCCCTGTAACGCACAAGACCCGAACGCCCCGCCAGAGCCTGCGAACCACGAACGCCGATGCTCTACGCTACGCCTGACGCTGATTTGTGTTGTTTTGGCGGCGCGCCGCCTGAATTTCGTCTCTACTCTTCAGCCCCCGCCCGGAGTGGACGCGGGCGAATATCCTTGCGCGGCCTCTTCCGGCGCTCCGCGACCGAGGCCGCGCATAGCGAAGAACGAGTCGATCGACCGCGCCACCGCTCCGGCTGTTTTCTCCCGCCACTCGGGCGTCGTCAACAAAGCTGCGTCCTTTTGGCTGGAAAGATAGCCTAGCTCAAGTAAAACCGAAGGGACGTCCGGCGCCTGCAACACTTTGAACCCTGCCGAACGCTGGGGATTCTTGTTTAGGCCCGCGGCGTCCTTCCAGATCGACACCAGCGTGCGTGCGAACACATGGCTGTAGGCGCGGGTCTCCCGGCGGGTGAGGTCGAAAAGAATGTCGGAAATTTCCGACGCCTCCTCGGGAGTTTCGAAGCCGGCGGCTTTGTCGGCCAGGTTTTCCTTCTCCGCCAGTCGGGCTGCATGCACGTCCGAAGCGCGATCTGAAACGGTGTAGACCGTGGCCCCGGAGACGCTCGCCTCGGTCAAGGTATCGGCATGGATCGAGACGAACAGAAGCGCACCGGCGGTGCGGGCGATGCGCACGCGCTCACCCAGAGACACGAACACGTCTTCATTGCGGGTGAGGATTACGGAAAAGCGCCCGCCCGCCTCCAGTTTGCGCGCCAGCGCGCGGGCGAACTCGAACACCACGTCCTTCTCGGGAGGACGTCCTGGCAATTGCGCCCCCACGTCCACCCCGCCATGGCCGGGGTCGATCACAATCAGCGGCCGATCCGACGGCTGCGCCCCGGCCGACGCGGCGAGAGGAAGAGAATTTGGATTTGCGACCAACGCCCCTGAAAGCGAACGGGAGGCGGCTGCGGCTGCTGCGAAGCTCACCATATCGGTGGCGGCAAGGTCGATCAGCAACCGCGCCGCACCGTCGGGCCCGGTCTCCGTGGCGGCGCGCAAGATCCGCGCAGGGCCCGAGAGATCGATCACAATCCGTGACTTTCCGGCCGCCAGCCGCCCGAAGCGATATGACAATATAAGGCCGTCAGACCGATTGCGCGCGCCCTTGCCGGCCGACGTCGGAGGCGGGTCGATGGCGAACGCGATTTCCGGCAGGTCAATAATGACACGGGCGGGATCGGCCAGAACGAAAGCCCGGGCGTCCACCCGCGCGGAAATGTCGAAAGCGAGCCTCGTCGTATCCCCTGACACGACGATTCGCGCGGCGCTGACGCTCGGGGCGAGCGTCAGCTGAGAGAAGGTCTCCTGCGACAAGGCGCCAGCGGCGGGCACGAGCATTGCGGCAGCAAAGCCCAATGCGCACAAAACGCTGCGCGACCAATAGCCAGCCTGTAACTTGTGCGAGGGCGGCGACATTCGGGCCAAACGTTGGAGGGGTTGCGGAGACGTCGCGTACAATATTTCCGCTATCTTTAAGACATAGCCCGAACAAGGTTAATGGGATGTGACCTGTGCAGCCCCCATTAACCGGACGACGTGGCGCCGCCGCCACACCTGACGGAAAAACTTGCATGTTCGTCAGCAGCCTCTTACAAAGGAGCGTCCCGACCGGGATCAAGAGATCGTGTTCGCCCGCGCCTGCGCGGCTGAAAGTCTAACTGGTCGCCTCCCGAATTCCGGGGTTCGCGCGCAGCAGATTTTCCAGGGACTGGCTCGCCTCCCGGCTGGTATCGTCGGTTAGCGGATTCCGGCGGCGCAACAAGCGCAGCGTTCCGCCTAGGTGCTAAGTTATGAATTGTCCCGCTCCGGGGCGCACGCGTCTGACGCGTAGCTTTTCCGGTCATACGTCCAGCGCGTTCGCCGCCATTTCGGGAGCCTGCCATGCGGCGGCTGTCGACGGCGCGACCCATCTGGACGCGGCGGGTGGTCAGCGTAACCCGGCGGCGTCACAGACGGGCTTCCGCCCGTTTCGCGTCTTTGCCGGACAAGACTTCCCAGAACAAACAATCTCTGGACAAACTTGCTCCGACGCGGTGCGTCCGCGCTCCGGATTGAGCGAAGTCCTTTACACATCCCTCTTCACACACGAAGCCGTCACGCCGTTCCGCCGCTTTCGAGCTGGTTGGGAACAGATGATCCCGTGCGCCAGACGCCGGAATCAAACAGTCCCGCGCGCTCAACGCGCGGCGACGACGTGGGCTTGCGCAAAGAAAGTTTCACGAGCTTTTCATGGCCAACAAGATGCTCATCGATGCATCCCACCCGGAAGAGACCCGGGTGGTGGTGTTACGCGGTAACCGGATCGAAGAATTCGATTTCGAATCTGCAAGCAAGAAGCCGCTTCGCGGCAATATCTATCTCGCCAAGGTGACGCGCGTTGAGCCGTCTCTTCAGGCTGCCTTCATCGAGTACGGCGGCAACCGTCACGGTTTCCTCGCCTTCTCGGAAATCCACCCCGATTATTACCAGATTCCCGTCGCCGATCGGCAGGCGCTGCTCGAAGCCGAACAGCAGGCCCATCAGGACGAGGAAGAAGAAGAGAACAAGCCGCAGCGTCGCACCAGCAACAACAATCGCCGCCGCCGCCGCCACCCGCGCGAGCGCCGTATCCGGGACGAGATCGTCACCGGCGACGCCAACGTTGAAGGCGCAGCCGCAATCGAAGGCCAGACCTTTATTGAAGGCCAAGCCTATCCGGAAGGACAAGCCTATCCCGCTGACGCTCTCCAGCCAGGCATGAGCGCCAGCCAGGATGCAATCCCGCAAGGCGGCGACGTTCAGGAGCCGTTGGTTGCAGCAACCTCCAGCGAGGCGCCGCAGGCGCACGCCGAGCAGCCCCAAACCGCACAGCCGCAGGCTTTTGAGCAACCTCAGGCTTTTGAGCAACCTCAGGCCTGGACACCTCTCGACGCGCCGGCCCCCGTCGCTGACATGATCGTGGAAGCCGCGCCCGTCGCCGACGAGCCGGTTCAGAGCCAGGAAGCTCAAGAGCGTCAAGACGTCGTCGCCCGCTCCCCCAATGAAGCCGAACCGTCCGAAAACGACGACGAGGAAGAAGACGGCCAAGAGGACGGCGAAGAGGACGACGAAGACGGCCACGACGATGAGGAAGAGGAGCACGTCGAGCAGCTTGGCGGCGACGACACCGAGGAAATGCCCGTTCGCTCTACGCGCCAGCGCAAACAATACAAGATTCAGGAAGTCATCCGCCGCCGTCAGGTTCTGCTCGTTCAGGTCGTGAAAGAAGAGCGCGGCAACAAGGGCGCGGCTTTGACGACCTATCTGTCGCTGGCCGGCCGCTATTCGGTTCTGATGCCCAACACCGCTCGCGGCGGCGGCATCTCCCGCAAGATCACAGACAACGAAGACCGCAAGCGCCTCAAGGAAATCGCCTCCGAGCTGGAGGTGCCGCAGGGCATGGGCGTCATTCTGCGCACAGCCGGCGCCTCGCGCACCAAGCCGGAAGTGCGTCGCGACTTTGAATATCTCCTGCGCATGTGGGAATCTGTCCGCTCGCTGACGCTGGAATCCAGCGCGCCCAGCCTCGTCTACGAGGAAGGCTCGCTCATCAAGCGCTCGATCCGGGACCTCTATGGCAAGGAGATCGACGAAGTCGTCGTATCCGGTGCCGATGGTTTCAAGGAAGCGCGCGATTACATGGGCATGCTGATGCCCAGCCACGTGCGCAACGTGAAGCCGTGGACGGAGCCGCAGCCTCTGTTTGCCCACATGGGCGTCGAAGCCCAGCTCGATTCGATGTTCTCCGCTCAGGTAACGTTGAAGTCTGGCGGGTACATCGTCATCAACCAGACTGAAGCGCTGGTCGCCATAGACGTGAACTCGGGCCGCTCGACCCGCGAGCACAACATCGAAGACACCGCGCTGCGCACCAATCTTGAAGCGTCGGACGAAGTCGCGCGACAATTACGCTTGCGTGACCTTGCGGGCCTCATTGTGGTCGATTTCATCGACATGGAGGAGAACCGCAACAATCGCGCCGTCGAGCGTCGCATCAAGGAAGCGCTCAAGAACGACCGCGCCCGCATTCAGGTCGGCCGTATCTCGCATTTCGGCCTGCTCGAAATGTCGCGCCAGCGCATGCGCACCGGCGTGCTTGAAGGCTCCAGCGTCGTCTGCCCCCATTGCAGCGGCGCCGGCACGGTTCGCTCCACCGCCTCCATGGCCCTGCACGTGCTGCGGGTGATCGAGGATTCGCTGGTGCGCAACGCGCAGTTCAACATGACCGCGCGCACCCGCTCCATCGTGGCGCTCTACATCCTCAACCAGAAGCGCACGCATCTGCGTGAGCTTGAGGAGCGCTTTGGCGTCACCATCACAATCGATGCCGACGACACCCTGATGGGCGGCGTCTATCATGCGCTTGAGCGCGGCGAACTCGCCTCGCCCCCGCCGGTCGTGGTCAAGCGAGACTTTGTTCGGCTCGATTCCATCGCGCCGATGCCAGAAATTGAAGAAGACCTCATCGACGACGCCGACGAGGATATGGAAGATGAGGCTCCGGTCGCGCGTGGAGAGCGGCCGGCTCGCTCAGCGCGTCCGCGCGCCGAACGCGCGCCAGGCGAAGAAGGCTTGGAAGCCGAAGGCGAGGAGGACGGCGAGAATGGCCGTCGCCGGCGTCGGCGCAGGCGTCGGCGCAGCGGTCGCGATCGGGACTCGTCAGGCATTGATTCCAACGCTCCGCAACCCTCCGACGACGCATTGGCGACAATGGCGACAATCGGCGGCGATCTGCCCGGATTGAGCCTGCCAGCCAATGGCGACGGCGAAGTTGACGAAGCCCAGGCCGCAGCCGAGGGCGAGGAGGCGCTCGCCCAGCCCGATGGCGACGCCCGCCGCAGCCGCCGCCGTCGTCCCCGTCGTGGACGCGGCGAAGGCGCAAACGGGGAAGCTTCCGAGCGCGCACCGGGCTCAGGTTCTTGGGTTCGCTCCAGCGATCACGCAGAACCGAATTTCGTCATCGAACAGCCCCCGGTCGATCTGACCAGCGCCGAGTTCTCGCAGCCCGCCCCGCAAGCTGCGGCGCCTGTTACGGAGGCGCCGGCTCCCGTCGCTCAGGCCCCGGAAGCCCCGGTTCCTGTGGCTCCCGAGCCAGTTGCTGCGGCGCCTGCTCAAGAGCCTGCACCGGTCCGCGAGGTTGAGGTATTGCCGGAAGCGCCTGTTCCCCAGCAGAAGAAATCCGGCTGGTGGCAGCGCGCCAAGAGCCAGCTCACCGGCGGCTGAGAACTGCGATCCTTCCTTCTCCCGCTGGCGGGAGAAGGTGGGTTTTGCGTCAGCAAAAGCCGGATGAGGGGTCTTGCAGCACCCGAAAACACCCTCATCCGTCGCGCTCCGCGCGCCACCTTCTCCCGCAAGCGGGAGAAGGAATAAAAAAAAATAAATAATCTGAACTAGTTACGCGCCCTACCTCAACCAATTTCCAAGCCTCTTCACAGCTTGGATGATATCAGCTTCGGACCCCGCAAAGGACATCCGCAGCGCGCGGGCGCCCCGCTCGCGATCAAAATCGAGGCCCGGGGTAGTGGCCACTCCCGCCTCCTCCAGCATGCTTTTGCAGAACGCGAGACTGTCATTGGTGAAGCGGCCCACGTCTGCGTAGACGTAGAAGGCGCCGTCGACCGGGTGAAAATCCGTCAGCCCGACGCGCGGCAGCTCATTAAGCAGGATCTCGCGATTGCGGGCGTAGCCAGCTTTTACCGCCTCCAGCTCATCACCGGCTTCGAACGCGGCTTCGGCGGCGATCTGGCTCAGGGTCGGCACCGAGATCGACAAGCTCTGTTGCAGACGTTCTATCGGGCGCACCAGCGCGTCGGGCGCGATCAGCCAGCCGACCCGCCAGCCGGTCATGCAGAAGTATTTCGAGAACGAATTCACCACGACGGCCTGACCGGAGAAGGCGAGCGCGGTCTGCGCTGGCGCCTCATAGGTCAGTCCGTGGTAGATTTCATCCGAGATGAAGGCGATCCCCAGCCGGTCGCAAGTCTCGCAGATTGCGCGCAGAGCGTCAGGCGACATCATCGTGCCTGACGGATTGGCCGGACTCATCAGCAGCACGCCGTCGAGCGGCGCCTCACGATGGGCGGCCTCGATCATCTGTGCGGTCACGACGTGGCGGTCGCCTGGCTGCGTGGCCAGCGCGACCGCTTCCAGCCCTAACGCGTCAAGAATGTTGCGATAGGCCGGATAGCCCGGCGAGGCGATGGCGACGCGGGCGCCAGCGTCGAACAGACCAAGAAAACACAAGATGAACCCCGCCGACGAGCCGGTGGTCACGATGACCCGCTCGGGCGACACCTCAACGCCATAGCAATCGCGATAATGGCGGGCGATCCGCGCCCGCAGGCTGGCGCGACCCAGCGCCTCGGTATAGCCAATGCGCCCGCCCTCAAGCGCCCGCATGGCGGCCTCGCGCGCGGGACGCGGCGCCGCGGCTGCTGGCTCGCCAACCTCCATGTGGATAATATCGGCGCCGGCTTGCTCCAGCTTCTGGGAGGCGCTCATCACGTCCATCGCCATGAAAGGCGCGACGCGGCTGCGCAAAGAGGGTTTCAGGCTTTGCATCGTCAATCCGTTCTTTCGTCGGCGCCCCGCTCTCGCCATAATGAGCGGCGTTTCTGAACCGCCATTCTGGGATAAGATTGCGTGACCCTCATGCTGCGAGCATTCATGCCCCAAAGCCCTAGCAGCCCGTATGCGGGAGTAAAAGCACAAGTCAAACTCGCGCTAGCCGCGCTTGTGGCCGGTGCGCTTCTCGCCCAGCCGGCGCGCGCGCAGGAACGAAAACTCAACATCATCCGCGACGGCGAGATCGAGCAATTGCTGCGCGATTACGCCGACCCGATTTTCCGCGCCGCGGGCATCAAGACCGGCGCCGCTAAAATCATCCTCGTGGGAGACCGTTCGTTCAACGCCTTCGTGGCCAACGGACAGAAGATCTTCGTCAACGTCGGCGCCATCATGGAGGCGAAAACCCCCAACGAGATCATTGGCGTGCTGGCGCATGAGACCGGCCACATCGCCGGCGGCCATCTGGCGCGCCAGCGCCTCGAACTGGCTAATGCGCAGATTTTCGCCGTCGCCGGCATGTTGATGAGCGCAGGCGCCGTGGCCGCCACCGCACGCAGCCGCAACATCGGCGCCGACAGCGGAGGCATGATAGGGACGATGCTTGGTCCGCAGGAAATGGTGCGCCGCGCGCTCTTGTCCTACCAGCGCGGCGAGGAACGGGCTGCTGACATCGCCGCCGTGAAATACCTCGCCGCCACCGGCCAATCCGCCAAAGGGCTCTTGGCGACCATGGAGCGGTTCCAGAACGAATCGCTGTTCAAGACCTCGTCCATCGATCCCTACCTGCTGTCCCACCCCCTACCCTCCGACCGCATTTCAGCGTTGCACGATCTGGCGAGCAAGAGCCCCGCCTTCAGCCGCGTCGATCACGCGGCGCTCCAGGCCCGGCACGACATGGCCCGCGCCAAGCTCGTCGGCTTCATGGGGAACGCAGGCGAGATCAGCCGTCGCTATCCCGTCGGCGACCTTTCCCTGCCCGCCAAATATGCGCGCGCAATTTCCGCCTACAGGTTCGGGCGCATTGATGAGGCGCTGGCCCAGATCGGCGCGCTGATCGCGAGCAATCCGGGCAATCCATGGTTTCATGAGTTGAAAGGCCAGACGTTGCTGGAGGCGGGCCGCCCCGCGCAGGCGATTGAACCGCTGAAGCGCGCAATGTCGCTGGCGCCGAGCGCCAACCCGCTGCGGGTGATGCTGGGCCATGCCTATGTGGCGTCCAACGATCCGGCTTTCTCGGCGCCCGCTATTGCGCTCCTGAGCCGCGCCGCCCAGCAGGAGCCGGAGAACGCCGAGGCGTTCCAGTTCCTGTCGATGGCCTACGAGCGCAAGGGCGACCAGGCCAACGCCATGCTCAGCGCAGCGCAGGGCATGTTTATCGCCGGCAAATACATCGAAGCCCGCACACAGGCCAGCCGCGCCATGAAACTGCTGCCGGAGAAATCGCCGGGCTGGCTGAAGGCCGAGGACATCCTGAACTGGCGCCCGCCGAAGATTTGACGCCTGCCTTTTCCCTCTCCCGCAAGCGGGAGAAGGACGAAGAGGCCCGCGTTCGACGCCGCCTTCCCTGTGCGCTATAATGAGAACGTATTCAGGAGTTCTCGATGTTTCTTTCCCCATTGCGCAGCCTTCTTGCTGCAGCTTTTCTTATCACCTGCGCCCCCGCCATAGCGCAAAGCCAGCTCCCGCGCGCCGAGATTGAAGGGATCGTGAAGGATTATCTAATCAAGAATCCGGAAGTGCTTCGCGACGCGCTGATTGAGCTGGAGCGTCGGGGCAAGGCGGAGGAGGATGCGCAGCGCGCCCGCGCGGTCAGCGATCTCGCGCCGAAGATCTTCAATTCGCCCCGACAGGTCGTCGTCGGCAATCCGGCTGGCAAGATCGAGCTGGTGGAATTCTTTGATTACAATTGCGGCTATTGCAAAAAAGCGTTCGACGATCTCGCCCAGCTGATCAGGAAGAACCCCGATCTGCGGGTCGTCCTGAAGGAATTCCCGGTGCTTGGCCCCGGCTCCATCGAGGCGGCTCAAGTCGCCCATTCCGTGCGCATGCAGGGCCCGAGCGACAAATACTGGGCCTTCCATCAAAAGCTGCTCACAACACGTGGCCAGATCGGCAAAGCGCAGGCGCTGGCCGCAGCCAGGGACGCAGGCCTCGACATCGGACGCCTTACCAAAGACATCGACAGCGACGAAGTGAAGGCGAGCTTGCAGGAAGTCATGCAAATGGCCGACGCCTTGGGGCTCACCGGCACGCCCTCCTATGTCGTGGGCGGCGACGTGGTGGTGGGCGCTGTCGGCGCATCCGATCTCCAAGGCAGAATCGACAATTTGCGCAGGTGCGGCAAAACGACTTGCAGCTGAATGCGACAAACGCAGCCTGAACTTTGCCTGTGGGCGGAGGGCGTATTGCCCTTCCCTCACAGGCACGCGCGGGATAAAAGAATGGTTTGGTACAAGGCAGCAGGGCGCATGCCCCGATTCCGGTTGCGATGAAACCCTCCATTCACGTCCTCAACGGCCCCAATCTGAACCTGCTTGGAACGCGGGAGCCGGAGACTTATGGCCGTGAAACGCTGGCTGACATCGAGGCGCGGCTGGCCGCCACTGCGCACGCCGCCGGAACGGAAATTCTGTTCCGCCAATCCAACCACGAGGGCGACCTTGTGGACTGGATTCAGGAAGCGGCCCGCACAGGCGCCGCGATCATTCTCAACGCCGGCGCCTATACCCATACGTCCATCGCGCTGCGCGACGCCATTTCTGGATCCAGCGCACTTGTGATCGAAGTCCACCTCTCGAACGTCCACGCCCGCGAGGACTTTCGCCATGTCTCACTGATAGCGCCGGTCGCCGCTGGCGTCATTTTGGGATTTGGGTCCCTTTCCTATGATCTCGCCCTGCACGGGCTGCTGGCCAAAGCCAGCCAACCAAAGAGCTGAATACCCATGCGCAAACCTGCAAAGACCGGGCGTAAGCCAGCAAAGGTTCCGGCCAAATCCGCCAAGCCGGCAGCAAAGCCAGTCTCCAAAGTTGTGGCCAAATCCGCGGACCGGAAGTCCACCGCCAAATCCAGTGCAAAGACCGCAGCCAAAAGCGCCGCGATCAAGAGCGACGCTAAGGCTGCGCCCGCCGCTTTAGGCGCAGATGCGCGCATGGTCGAAGAATTGGGCTCCATCCTCGCCCGCCTCGATCTGGCGGAAGTGGAGGTTGAGCGCAACGGCCTTCGCGTGCGCGTAACGCGCTTGATGGCGCAACAGGTCAGCGCCCACGCCGCCCATCACCCGGCGCCCGCAGCGCCAGCCCATTCCGTCATCGCGCCGCCGCCGCTGGCTGTCGCCGCCCCCGTCAACGCCCTCTCGCCGGCGGAAGCCGCCGCAGATCACGCCGGCGCTGTGAAGTCGCCGATGGTGGGCACCGCCTATCGCCGCCCAAGCCCGGACGCCAAGGCGTTCATCGAAGTCGGCAGCCAGGTGAAGGCCGGCGAGAAGATCCTCCTTATTGAGGCGATGAAAACCTTCAACGAAATCGTCGCGCCGCGCGCGGGAACCGTCCTCTCGATCCATATCGACGACGGCCAGCCGGTTGAATACGGGCAGACGCTCGTCGTGATCGAATAAGGCGCCCCAGTCGATGTTCGACAAAATCCTCATTGCCAATCGCGGCGAAATCGCTCTCCGGATCCTGCGCGCGGCCAAAGAACTGGGCGTGCAGACCGTCGCGGTCTATTCGACCGCAGACCGCGACGCGATGCACGTGAAGCTTGCAGACGAATCCGTCTGCATCGGCCCGCCGGCGGCGCGCGATTCCTATCTCAACATCCCCGCTTTGCTGGCCGCGTGCGAGATCACCGGCGCCGACGCTATCCATCCCGGCTACGGCTTCTTGTCCGAGAACGCGCGCTTTGCGGAAATCTGCGAAGATCACGGCATAACGTTCATCGGGCCCAAGGCGGAACATATCCGCATCATGGGCGACAAGATCGAAGCCAAGCGCACTGCGCGCGCCCTGGGCATTCCGTGCGTGCCTGGCTCCGACGGCGGCATCACCGACGATGAAGAGGCCATGCGCGTTGGCGACGAGATCGGCTTTCCGCTGATCGTGAAGGCGGCCGCAGGCGGCGGCGGACGCGGCATGAAAGTCGCGCGCACCCGCGAAGATTTGTCGAACGCGCTATCAACCGCGCGCATGGAGGCCAAGGCCGCGTTTGGCGACGACGCCGTTTATCTTGAGAAATATCTTGAGAAGCCGCGCCATATTGAAATTCAGGTTTTGGGCGACGGACGCGGCAACGCGGTCCATCTGGGCGAACGCGATTGCTCGCTTCAGCGCCGCCACCAGAAGGTTCTTGAGGAAAGCCCCTCTCCGGCCCTGAACGAAGAGCAGCGCGAAAAGATCGGCATGATCGTCGCAAACGCGATGAAGAAGCTGCAATATCTGGGCGCCGGCACGATCGAGTTTCTGTACGAGAACGGTGAGTTCTATTTCATTGAAATGAACACGCGCATTCAGGTCGAGCATCCCGTCACCGAGATGATCACCGGCTTTGATCTCGTGATCGAGCAAATCCGCGTCGCCTCGGGCTCGCCGCTGTCGATGGTTCAAGACGACGTGCGCCTTTCGGGGCATGCCATCGAATGCCGCATCAACGCCGAACATCCCGTGACCTTCCGGCCCTCGCCCGGTCGGATCTCGTACTTCCATCCCCCCGGCGGCTTGGGCGTGCGCGTGGATTCGGCCGTCTACCAGGGCTATGTGATCCCGCCCAATTACGATTCACTTGTGGGCAAGCTGATCGTGCACGGGCGCACCCGCAACGAGGCGCTGATGCGCTTGCGTCGCGCACTGGACGAGTTGATCGTCGACGGCATTGACACCACCTTGCCGCTGTTCCGAACCCTGGTGCGCAATCAGGATATTCAGAACGGCGATTACGACATTCACTGGCTGGAGAAGTTTCTGGCGACCGGCGGCATGGACTAGCGTTCGTTAGGCGAGCTGCCGGGCTGCGCGAAACCGATCCCGCCTTACGGGCGTTGCTTTACGAGACATGAGCGACGCCCGAGGGAACAAGACGCGTATGTCAGAACCAGGACAAGCACTCGAAATCACGCCAAAGATGCTGTTGCGCGCCTATTCCATCGGCATGTTCCCGATGGCTGAGAGCGCGGACGATCCAACCTTGTTCTGGGTCGATCCAGACGAGCGCGGCATCTTTCCCCTCGATGGACTCATCATCACGAAATCACTGGCTAAAATCTTGCGCAGCGACCGCTACGACGTGAAAGTCGACACTGATTTCGAAGCCGTGATCGAGGGCTGCGCGGGAGGCGACGACGGGCGCCCGAGCACGTGGATCAACACCCGCATCCGTCGCCTGTACGGCGATCTGTTCAAGCAGGGCCACGTCCACACAATTGAGACCTGGCAGGACGGCAAAATGGTCGGCGGGCTCTACGGCGTCGCCATCGGCGGCGCGTTCTTCGGCGAGAGCATGTTCCACACCGCCCGCGACGCCTCAAAGGTGGCGCTGATCCATCTGGTGGCGCGCTTGCGGGCCGGCGGCTTCACCCTGCTCGACACGCAATTCGTAACGCCCCACCTGACGACGCTGGGCGCGCAGGAGATCTCCCGCAAGAAATATCACCGCCTGCTCGACGCGGCGATCGGCCAGACCGGCAATTTTTTCGCCTGGCCTAAAGACGCGCAAGTGCGCGGCCGACAAGCGCTGGCTATGGTCGAGGCGCCTCTGGGCTGAACGCGGACCGGGTTTGGTGGAAGGCACGCTCTCCATCATCCCGGGATTGTCGGAACCCACGGCGAGTTACACGCTCGCAGCCTGACGTTGATGGCACCTTCGCGACCATAACCTGTTTGTAGCATCGCGGATAAAGCGGAGAGCGACGCAGCGGCGGGCGCCAAACAAAGCGGGCTGGAAGCACGAGGTCCACAGGCGGCGGCAGGCTCCCGACTCGCCACTCGCCAATTAAAACGGCGAGGGAAAGAAGCTCTGGGACGGCTGACGGCGCTGCTGCGGTTGCTGCTGCTGTGTCGGTTGCTGCTGCGCACTCAATGGCGGCTGCGCCGGCGGAGCCGGGGCGCGGCCAACATTGCCAGGCGGGCGCGGAGGGCCGCCGGAGCCAACGCCCACTTCAACCGGAGGGCCGAGATCGGGCGCGCGGGCGGGAGTGCGCGCCGGGAGGAGATTCTGCTGCACGGGCGGCAAAGGCTGCAAAGTCTGCTGAGACGGAGCGCGGGGGGCTGTGACTGGGTCAGCGGACGGAGCCGCACTCTGACGACGCGCCCGAGGGGCGGTGGCCGGAGCCGCTTTCAGCGCAGGATCGGCGTCAGGCTCGACGCGGGCTATTGCGTCGGCGATCACTTCCGTCCCGCCTTTGCAATCGGTCAGCCAGGCGTCGTAGACGGCGTGCTCAATGCCGTGCAGGCCGGGGCTCGCAGCGTACATCCAGCCGCCGAACACGCGTTGAAATTTTTTGTCCCCGGCGGCCTCTTCAACCTCGACGAAGCCGGTCGTCATCGGCGCTTCCGTCAACGGGCGCGTGTAGCACACGCGCGGGGTGATCTGGAGCGAGCCAAATTGCACCGTCTCGTCGATTGCGACCTCGAACGCGATGATCCGCCCGGTAATCTTGTCGAGCCCGGCGAAGACGGCTTTGGGGTGCTTGATGCGATCGGCAAGCGCGGACTCGCCCAAACCGGAGGCGAAGACGGCGGCCAAAGCACAGACGAAGGTGAGCGCACGGGCAACCATGTCGCGATCAATCTCCAAAAGCCGACGTTCGAAACGTCGCAAGAGCTGGCGTCATAACAAGAATCGGCGGCAGGCGCCAAACACGTAACCAATAGCACGCCCCTGCAAAGAGGCGCGAGCGCTCAGCCATCGTCCCCAATGGGGGCGACATGATGGCGCCTGTCACCGGCACTCTGCCTGCGCGCGTTTGCCCAGAGCCTGCATTTTTCCGCCAAAAGCCTTCGCCCTGGCCTCGCCCATGGCCGCAACTTCCTTGGCCATGGCCGGCTGGCCGCCGCGCAGGCCCGCAATCGCCGCGCGCCGCTCGCTGGAAGTGAGGCCGGCCCGGGCCAGCTTGGCCTGACAGG
>CANJPM010000046.1 GCA_947476075.1 Beijerinckiaceae bacterium | reverse complement strand
GCGTAGCCAGCATCCACGGCCGCGCGAGACGCGCCAATTGCGGCGTTCAGAGCGTCCGCCACAGGTTCTATGTAAGCAGCGAAGTTATCTGCATTCTGCAAAGCGCGGCCGCCCGACACCACAATACGTGCGCTGGTTAGCTCTGGTCTCTCGGATCGGGAAGAAACTTCACCCTTGAACGTGGCTAGCTCCACCCGGAATTCTCCACTCATGACTTCAATCGAGGCCGTACCGCCGCCCCCGGCTGCTTGAAAGGCGGACGCTCTCACGGTTGCAACCAGTTTTAGATCAAGCGACTGGACGGTCTGGATCGCATTTCCAGCGTATATTGGCCGTTCAAACGTGTCTTTTGTAAGAACTTTGATGATTTCTGAGACTTGCATAACATCGAGAAGGGCGGCCACGCGCGGAAGCACGTCTTTCGCTGTCGATGCTCCAGAACCCAAAAAGGCATCATAGCCGTGGGCCAATTGAAGAATCAGATCAACCACAGGTTCGGACAATTGGTTGGCGAATGCTTGACTGTCAGCGATGATGACCTTTTCCACCCCAAACAGACTGGACGCTTCTTGTGCGGCCATAGCTGCATCTTGGCCAGCGATTAATACATGGACTGGGGCCCCTAATTGGAGCGCAGCTGTAAGAACCTTGGCAGTTGAAGCCTCGAGCTTTCCGTTTGCTATGTCGGCAAGTAGAAGCGTCGTCATTGCAAAACCCCGGCTTCGTTACGAAGCTTCTCCACCAGTTCGCTAATTGTTTTCACTTTTACGCCAGCGCTTCGGAGTGCAGGTTCACTTGTTTTTAGCACCCGCAACCGAGGACTGATATCGACCCCAATATCCTCAGGCAGGCACTCGTCAATCGGCTTTTTCTTCGCCTTCATGATGTTCGGGAGGGATGCATATCTTGGTTCATTGAGCCTCAGGTCGGTCGTTATCACCGCTGGTAGGGAAAGGGTGAGCACCTGCAGGCCGCCGTCTACTTCTCTGGTGACCTCGACCTTTTCGTCCACAACCACGATCCGGGAGGCAAAAGTCGCCTGACCCCATCCCAGCAATCCCGCCAGCATCTGGCCAGTTTGGTTGCAATCGTCGTCAATCGCCTGCTTCCCCAGGATCACGAGCAGCGGCTTTTCTTTCTCAACAATTTTTTTCAGTATCTTGGCCACAGCTAGTGGCTCCACTGGAGAATCGCAGCGCACGAGAACGCCGCGGTCCGCGCCCATAGCCAAGCCGCTTCTGATGGTTTCCGAAGCTTGCGAGGGGCCGATAGATACAACTATCACCTCAGATGCGCGACCAGACTCCCTTATTCGAAGCGCTTCTTCGATGGCGATCTCGTCAAATGGGTTCATGGACATCTTGACATTGGCGAGCTCTACGCCCGACCCATCAGACTTCACGCGAACTTTCACATTGTAATCAATCACACGCTTAGCCGGAACGAGGATTTTCATCTCCCGGTTCTCCTTTGGGGATGTGCCGCCCATTTTAGGCGTTTCTAGCTATTCTGCGCGCGAACACGCTCTTGACATTAGTTTTATATTAACGGTTTTTGCCGGGTGTCCAGAGCACGTCGCCGCTGGCGCTATTGTTGACCGCGCGCGACGCCACAAAAAGAAAATCCGACAATCTGTTGATGTATTTCAGCGCCGGGTCGCCCACCTTATCGGGCTCATTGGCTGCCAATTCCACCATCAATCGTTCTGCGCGACGCGATATTGTTCTGGCGAGGTGAAGCGCTGCAGCAGTGGCAGTGCCGCCGGGCAGCACAAATGAACGAAGAGGCTCCAGATCGGCGTTAAGTTGATCAATTTCCTTCTCAAGGCGCTCAACTTGAGATTCGACGATCCGCAAAGGCTCATATCCAAGGTCCGTCCCAGTGTCCGGCGTGCAAAGATCGGCGCCGAGATCAAACAGATCATTTTGAATCCGCAGCAGCATCTCATCGATCACTTGGGATTCGCTTCCCGCAGTTAGTCGCGCCAGACCAATCGCCGCATTCGCCTCATCCACTGTCCCGTAAGCTGAAACGCGCAGATCAAATTTTGGACGCCGTTCTCCCGACCCCAAGCTGGTGGAGCCCTGATCGCCAGTGCGAGTGTAAATACGGCTCAAGACAACCATCGGATTTTCTCAACCTTTGAGCCAAAGAGCGGACATAATGACGAGGATAGCAAAAAACTGCAGCCCTACGCGCCAGCGCATGAGTTTCTGCGACAGACTCGGGCTACCGCCTCTCAGCATGTTTGCGAGGCCCAGCAGGAGCACGATCGCCACAAGGCCCGTGACGGTGCCGATAGCGACGTGGGATAAAGACATTCCTGAACCTGTAAACTAACGACGCGTTCCGAATTATTTAAAGCTCTATGCGGCTCAAATCAATCGGCTAGTAGCGGCGGAGCAGGCGTTCAATGTAGTCTAATTCGTCTCGCGTCCTTGCGGGGTCGCCCAGCCGCTTCCTTAGTTCTTCGAGGACCCTTTGCGCACGCTGTGCGCCCGCCTCCCCCATTGGGTCGTAGACGGTGCGCGATTGGTCGCCTCTGTTACGTGATTCTCGGCCAAGTGGGTCGGGACTGGCCGACTGCCGGCCTTCCTTGCCGCCCGGTCCCCCCTCACCGCTCTGCTGTCCGGGTTGGTCGCCAGGCTGCATCTGTTTGGCCATCGACTCTGCGCCCTTTCGCAAGCCTTCCAGGGCGCGCCCCTGTGCCTCAACTGCTTGCCCCTTGCGTGGCTGACCTTCCCCCAATTCGCCCTCAGCGTCCCGCATGGCGCTCTCTGCGTCATCCAAACCCTGCTCAGGTTTCATGCCAAACTGACGCATGCGACGCTGCAGGTCCTCAAGGCGGCGACGCAGCGCCTCCTGATTCTGACGCAGCGATTGTTCGTTCGGCTCAGACCCGGATTGTTGGCCGTTCTCGTTTGGTTTGTCGCCGGGGCGTAGACCTTGCGGATTTTGCCTGAAGGTCCGGTCGCGCAAGTCCTGTTGGTCCCGCATCATCTGATCTAGCTGATTGAGGGATCTGTTCATCTCCCTCGCTTGCGGATCGCCTCCACGCCGGGCGGATTTTAGGTTTTCAAGTAGATTTTGGAGATCATTGAGCATTCGTTGGGCGTCAGCCGCATTGCCTGAGCGCGCCATGTCCTCCATGCGATCCAGCATACGGCGGAGATCTTGACTGGTGATGGTCCTGTCACTGGGCTGCTGGTCCTCGCCATCCCGATTTGCCTGATCTTGGTCCCGGGCTTGTTTGTCTGCAAATTCTTGCAGATATCTATCCATTGCAGCGCGTAATTGATCCATCAGCCGACGAATGTCTTCGTCGTCCGCCCCTCTTTCAAGAGCTCCCCTCAGCTCTTGTTGTGCAGCCTTCAAGTCGCGTTCGGCAGAAGTGATATCGCCCTCTTCGATGCGGAGCGCCATCTCCCACATGAGGTCGAGAGCACTGCGCAAATCGTCGTCGTTCTTGGACCTCGCAAGACGAGCCGCTATGGCGCGCAGCCCCAGATATTGGCCGGCACTGGTCGCAAATTGATCCGGCTCAATCATGAGCGCTTCGATCGACAAGGCGACTTGTGATTTCTGAAGCGGCGCGAGAGCGAGGTTGCGTCTTTGCTCTACAAGCGCACGCGCCAATGGCTTTAAGAAGGGTCTCTCCGGCAAAAGGATTTCGACATGGTCAGTTTTCCCTATATTGCCCGCTTCGTCACGCGCGGTCAAAACCATGGTGACGCGTGCGCCAGCCCATGCATGCTCAGACAAATCAGCGCTTGTTTCCGCATTGCCGCTATTGCCAGCCCCCGAAGGCAGCCCGAGTGGAAGCCTGGGAGCCTCAACAAGTTGGCGACTTGCCGGTGGTTTGTTGCGGACGCGTGGGTTTGAAAACTCCGCCTCTGCGCTTACGATTCCGTAATCGTCGGCGATCCGGTAACTCAAAGACAGCAGGCCTCGTCCATTTGATTTTGGCTCTTCAATCAAGGTGATTGAAGGCGGATTGTCGGCGATAGCGACAAGCTGAAAAAAGCCGGCAATCGGTCCGCCCTGTCGGATTGTCAGCCTTGAATCGCCGCCAAGCATGAAACGATGCTCGTCCGCCAAGGAACGCTTAGGGCCATTGCCTGATGACGCGCCCCCTTGAGCTTCTATCGCTTCAGTCAACGGTGTCAGTTGGCCGCTTATTTCGATTGTAATACTGGAGCCGTGAGAGGATCTGACGACCAACGTTGAACCGACGGGGGCTTGTATCGGTTGGCTGAGTTCATTGGCTAGGGGCGGCATTTTCAGGATGGTAGGCGGACGGCCGGTGTAGGCGGGTGGGTCAATCCAGACGTCGATCCTATTGTCTGGGCCTGCGACCGAAACAGTACCAAACTGAAACGCCGACCATAAGCGCGAGTTCTTTTCGGAGCCCGCGACGAAGCCCGCAGCGACTAGCGCAATCAGAACGGCGCCCCGGAGAGCAAAACGATCATGCAGTCCAGTCTTGACCTGAGGTGCGTTTACTTTGAACGACTGGGATGTTTTTTCAGCGGACCGACGATGCGCCAGCCATAATGATTGAGACAACGCATCGCGACCCCAACCAGCCAGAGAATCAGCGAGCGCTGCGGCGGGCCGATGACGCAGGCCCGAATCTCGGTCAATGCGATCAAGCGCCTCGTTCCGGGTTGGCGCGCGAAAGCCGATAGCCAATCGTGCAGGCCATACCAAACCAGTCGCAAAGATCGCTAGGCCGAGCACGCGAGCCCAGTCTGGCGTCACCAGCCAAAGTCCAAGCCATGAGACAATTACGAACAGGCCGATTACGACAAAAAACGCTATGAGGGCGGACCATGCGCGTTCAATGCCTATAGCGATGCCAGCCCTACGGGACAGCTGGGTAATCAAACGTTCGGCAGCGCGTCCTCTATCGTCAAAATTCTCCACGGAGAACTCCCGTTAAGAGTATCGAAGGCTAGCATGGTTGGCCAATAAGCAACACCCATCGATCCAGCCCCGCGCGGGACTTTATTCTAACCCAACCAGGGTGGAATCTTGTCCAGACCAATCAGGTCGTCATAGGTGTGCCGCGGGCGAACCACCGACCATTGAGCCTCCTTCACCAGCACTTCTGGCACAAGAAGCCGTGAATTGTAGGTACCAGCCTGAACTGCGCCATAGGCGCCAGCGGACATGATGGCGAGCAGATCGCCGGACTTGCAAACCGGCAGGTCCCGCTCGAGCGCAAGGTAATCTCCAGTCTCGCAGACCGGCCCAACAACGTCAGCTGTGATTCGTATGGCGTCCGGGTCTGCAAACACGGGCTTGATGTCGTGGTGGGCCTCATAAAGCGTCGGCCGGATTAAGTCGTTCATCGCCGCGTCGACGATTACAAACGTACGACCCTCTCCCTGTTTTACGTAAATCACGCTTGTTACGAGCACACCTGCGTTGCCGACCAGCAGGCGCCCGGGCTCGAATACGAGCTTGCAACCAAGATCTCCTACGTGTTTGGCGACGATTTCCGCATAGCGTTCCGGGTGATAGCCGTAAGGATCATCGGTCTCCCGATACGGAATGCCCAATCCGCCACCAAGATCGAGATGATCTATCGCATGGCCGTCAGATCTTAGCGTACGTACAAAGGAGGCCAGCAGCGCGAAGGCGTCGTCGAAGGGCGACAGGTCCGTAATCTGCGACCCGATGTGCATATCGACGCCACTCGCTTTCAGGCCCGGCAGCCTAGCCGCCAAGGTGTACACCGCTTGGGCGCGAGATATAGGCACGCCGAACTTGTTTTCCGATTTGCCCGTGGAGATTTTCCGGTGCGTCATTGCGTCAACGTCAGGATTGACCCGAATGGAGACATGAGCGGTTTGGCCTCTTGAGGCCGCAATTCTGGATATAGCTTCGAGCTCGGGCTCCGACTCAACATTGAAGCAGAGAATCTCCATGTCCAGTGCGAGCGCGATTTCGCGATCTGTTTTGCCGACGCCGGAAAACGTGATGCGGGAGCCGGGCACCCCGGCCGACTGTGCGCGCCGTAACTCACCTTCAGAAACCACGTCCATTCCCGCGCCCAGGGCGCCCAGCGTCTTCAGCACGGCCTGATTCGAATTCGCCTTCATCGCGTAGCAGATGAGTGCGTCAAGTTTGCTGAAAGCGGATGCGAAGACCCGATAATGGCGCGTTAGCGTTGCGCTGGAATAGCAGTAGAACGGCGTCCCGACTTCTGCGGCGATGGCGCGCAGATCCACGCCTTCAGCGTGTAGAACGCCGTCGCGTTCGATGAAGTGATGCATGCGCTTGGCCTAAGGCTTCAGAGGATGGAATCAAGGATGAATGGGCGCTTTGGCGCAGTGACTGGCGTCTCGTCCTCATCGTTGTCTGCAGTTTGCGCACCCAACGAGTAACGACCGCTTTGTGTGGCTTTGGGAGACGCCGCCGCTTCCCGCGCATCGGGCGATTCTAATTGTCCGCGGCGACCGCAACCTGACAAAGGCAAAGCGATTAGGATGCCCAACCCGAGCATGACGGCTGCTTTGTTCACGTGGCGTCTCCCAAGCTCGTATTCGAGCCCTTCAAAGAGTTGGTTCTGAACTCAAGTCTAGCCCAGCTGTGTCTGTCTGCCTATCCGCCCGGCTGGTCGGACGCGCGCAGCGATGAGATCCACCACTGCGCCCGGGGCACCACATTCGTGGGGCTCGTTCCGCCGTAACTGGTGCGGCTATTCACAGATTGCTCAACGCCGAGAACGGACATGACCTCCTGCGTGATTCGCGGTTCGATCGCCTGCATGGCGGCAAGCCCCAGCTCTTCGAGCGAGCATCCTGCATCGGAAGCGGCCTTAACGATCGAGCCCGTAACGTGATGGGCCTTACGGAAGGGCAGACCCAGAACGCGCACAAGCCAATCGGCGAGGTCGGTAGCTGTTGAGAACGCCGCGCCGGCGGACGCGCGCATTTTCCCCTCGTCAGCCTCCATGTCGCGAACCATTCCCGTCATGGCAGCAAGGCAGAGCGACAGGGATTGGATTGCGTCGAAGGCGCCTTCCTTGTCTTCCTGCATGTCCTTCGAATAGGTCAGCGGCAGTCCCTTCATCACGATCATCAGAGCGTTTAATGCGCCGATCACACGACCAGACTTTCCACGCACCAGTTCCGCAGCGTCAGGATTGCGCTTTTGTGGCATGATAGATGAGCCGGTCGTGAAACGATCTGATAGCCGGACAAAACCAAATTGCGGCGTCACCCACAAGACGATCTCTTCTGCAAAGCGCGAAAGATGTACGGCACAGATTGAGGCTGCGGACAGCGTTTCCAGCACAAAATCGCGGTCTGAAACGCTATCCAGCGAATTTGCCGTCGGACGGTCGAAGCCCAGTTCACTGGCTGTGCGGTGGCGGTCGATCGGGAACGAGGTGCCAGCCAGAGCCGCCGCGCCCAAGGGGCATTCGTTAAGGCGCCGCCGCGCATCCTTGAAGCGCCCGCGATCACGCGCCAGCATTTCTACATAAGCCAGAAGGTGGTGACCAAATGTCACAGGCTGGGCCGACTGCATATGCGTGAAGCCTGGCATCACGCTGGCCGCGTGGGTCACGGCTTTTTCAGCAAGCGCAAGCTGCAGTCCGCGGATTTGTGCGTCCACTTGGTCTATGGCGTCGCGCACCCAGAGCCTGAAGTCGACAGCTACCTGATCGTTTCGCGATCGAGCTGTGTGCAGCCGTCCGGCATCAGGTCCGATAATCTCCGCTAGACGCGATTCTATATTCATATGAATGTCTTCGAGCGCTCGCGAGAACGTGAACGTCCCAGCCTCGATTTCTGTGAGCACCTGATCCAGACCAGTAGAGATGGATTCTGAGATTTCAGCCGAGACGATGCCGGCGTGTCCAAGCATGGAGACATGCGCTTTTGAGGCGCGTATATCTTGGGCCGCCAAACGGTAGTCGAAGCCAATGGAAGCATTTATCTCCTCCATGATTTCGTCCGGGCCGCTGGAAAAACGGCCGCCCCACATTCTGTTGCTCATCCGCAGCATCTCCAAAGCCGGACATTTCGCCCATGCCTAACAAACGTGAAGCCGATCGCCCGAAAGGGGCGCCTGACGCGAAGCGCTCCGGAACCGTCCGGACCATCCTCGTAGTTGTGGCCGTCTTGACGGCTGTGGGCATCGTATACGCAACCATGAGCCGCTCCGGCAAGAAAAGCGCGCAATTGGCCAGCAGCTGTGTGGCTTCCGGCGCGCTCGCCGCACGAGCGGCGCCATTGGCTAAGGGCGACGTCGCAGGGCTGATCGTCTCCAAATCCCCGACGCAAGCTACCGAGCTGACGTTTTCAGGCCCTGACGGACATGAATTGTCTCTGTCGTCGTTCAAAGGTCGAACTGTCCTTTTGAACCTGTGGGCAACGTGGTGCCTGCCCTGCAGGGCCGAAATGCCCGCTCTCGACCGGTTGCAGGCTTTCCTTGGCGGCTCCCAGTTCGAGGTTGTTACCATTAATATAGATACGGCGCGACTGGAGCGTCGCCAAGCGTTCCTTAAGGAAGCGGGTGTGGAGCGTCTTGCTTTCTACGCAGATCCCACCGCAAACGTCTTTCAAAAATTGAAGAGAGCTGCGAAGGCGACCGGGTTGCCGACGACCATCCTGATCGATTCGGATGGCTGCGAGTTAGGCGTGATGTCCGGTCCCGCAGAATGGGATTCGGAGGACGCCAAGCGGCTTATCAGCGCGGTCATTGGACCAAGATAACCCGCAAAACTGAGACTTTGCCTTCGTCGTCAGCGTTGCGCTGGCGACCTACTTCCATTAGTGAAGCGTCATAACAAATTCGACTGAGAGGCTCCAAATGGTAAATACGGACCAGAGCCCGGCGGCGCGTGAGGCGCGTCGTCCGATGTCTCCACACTTGCAAGTTTATCGCTTCGCCTTGACCATGGCTATGTCGATAGCTCACCGTATAACGGGCGTGGGCCTCTATGCGGGTACTCTGTTGCTCGCGTGGTGGCTTGTTGCCGCGGCCACAGATGCTGCCTCATTTGCAAATGTTTCCTGGTTTATGGGCACAATTATCGGGCGTTTGGTCCTTTTTGGCTTCACTTGGGCGCTTTTCCACCACCTGCTTGGCGGGCTCCGCCATTTCGTGTGGGATCTTGGATACGGCATGGACCATCCAGAGCGGGAATATCTCGCGCAGGGTACGCTGATTGGCGCCATTGTGCTGACGGTCGTGGTTTGGATCATCGCTTATGTCGTTAGCTGACATCCACGGACGAGGGAAAAATGTCCAATAACCCTAGCTCCATTCGTACAGCCGCAGCCAAGGTACGTCATCTTGGCTCAGCCCATGCGGGCACCCACCATGCATGGCGGATGCGAATCACGTCACTTGCCTTGGTTCCGCTGACCATCGCTTTTGTGTGGGTTGTCGTTTCTTTGATAGGGAAAGACCACGCGACGGTTCGCGCGACGTTGGGGCATCCGTTCGTAGCGATCCTCATGCTCTTGTTCTTGCCTACCGGCGTCTACCACATGATGCTGGGCATGCAGACGATCATTGAGGATTACGTTCATGGCGAGCATGCAAAGACGTTTTCGCTGATGGCGAACATGTTTTTCTGCGCAATCATTGGGCTCGCGTGCATATACGCAATCCTTCGTCTGAGTTTCGTCTGATCTGTCCGGTCAGTCCATCGTAGAATGGATGAGAGGTAAAATTTCATGGCTCATGCTTCAGCGAACGGCTCTGCGGCTCCTGGCGTCAACGGCGTTGCATATCCGATCACAGATCATACGTTTGACGTAGTTGTCGTCGGCGCTGGCGGCGCTGGCTTGCGGGCGACAGTTGGGTGCTCGCAGGCAGGCCTTCGCACGGCGTGTATCTCGAAAGTGTTCCCTACGCGCTCGCACACTGTGGCGGCGCAAGGTGGCATTTCCGCAGCTCTTGGCAACATGGGCCCGGACGATTGGCGCTGGCACATGTACGATACCGTCAAGGGTTCCGACTGGCTGGGCGATCAGGATTCGATCGAATATCTTTGCCGCAATGCGCCGGCTGCTGTTTATGAACTAGAGCACTGGGGAGTGCCTTTCTCGCGCACCGAAGAGGGCAAAATCTATCAGCGCCCCTTCGGTGGCATGACGACTGATTATGGCAAGGGCACCGCTCAACGTACCTGCGCCGCCGCTGACCGCACTGGACATGCGATTCTCCATACGCTGTATGGGCAGGCCCTGCGCAACAAGACCGAGTTTTTCATCGAGTATTTCGCCATTGATCTGATCATGGACGAAGAAGGGCGTTGCCGCGGCGTTGTCTGCATCAAGATGGATGACGGCACGATCCATCGCTTCCGGGCGAGCCAGACAATTCTGGCGACCGGCGGTTACGGCCGCGCCTATTTCTCGGCGACGTCGGCACATACTTGCACGGGCGACGGCAACGCCATGGCGCTTCGTGCTGGTCTGCCGTTGCAGGACATGGAATTCGTGCAATTCCACCCGACCGGGATCTATGGCTCAGGCTGCCTCATCACTGAGGGCGCCCGCGGTGAAGGCGGCTACGTGACCAATGCCTCCGGCGAGCGCTTCATGGAGCGCTATGCTCCGTCGGCCAAAGACCTCGCGTCTCGCGATGTCGTTTCGCGCGCCATGACAATCGAAATCCGCGAAGGCCGCGGCGTTGGCAAGCACGCTGATCACATCTATCTGCATCTTGATCATCTTGATCCGAAGATCTTGCATGAGCGCCTTCCCGGCATCTCCGAGAGCGCGCGCATTTTTGCGGGCGTTGACGTGACCAAGGAGCCTATCCCGGTTCTGCCGACGGTCCACTACAACATGGGCGGCATTCCCACGAACTATCATGGAGAAGTGCTCACCAAGGCGAACGGCGATCCTGACCATATCGTACCGGGGCTGATGGCGTTGGGAGAAGCAGCCTGCGTTTCCATCCACGGCGCAAATCGTCTTGGGTCAAACTCTCTGATAGATCTTGTCGTGTTTGGTCGGGCAGCTGGCATGCGCGCTGCGGAACTGGTCAAGCCGGGCGAAGCCCAGCCAAACCTTCCTAAGGATTCCGCTGATCGCTCGCTGTCGCGTCTCGACAAGTATCGCTGGGCCAAGGGCGGTACCCCGACCGCGCAACTGCGCGAGAAAATGCAGCGCACCATGCAAAACAATTGTGCGGTGTTCCGCACCGGGGAAGTGCTCGAAGAAGGCTCCAAGCTCATCCATGACGTTTGGCAGGGAATTTCCGACGTAGCAATCACTGATCGTTCACTGATCTGGAACTCGGATTTGCTTGAAACTCTGGAGTTCGACAACCTGATCATTCAGGCTGTTGTGACCATGGATTCAGCTGTTGAGCGCAAGGAAAGCCGCGGCGCGCATGCGCGCGAGGATTTCCCGGACCGTGACGACGTGAACTGGATGAAGCATACGCTGGCTTGGGCGAGCGACGACACCAAGCGTGTCGCCATCGACTCTCGTCCAGTCCACACGTACACCATGTCGAATGAAGTCAGCTATATCGAGCCCAAGGCTCGGGTTTACTGACGCGGAGAGGCTGAAATGGTCGAATTCGCACTTCCCAAGAATTCGCGGCCGACGGCAGGCAAGTCCTGGCCAAAGCCCGAGGGAGCCAGAAATCTGCGCGAGTTTCGCGTCTATCGGTGGAACCCCGAAGACGGACAGAATCCGCGCGTCGATAGCTATTTTGTCAACATGGACGATTGCGGGCCCATGGTCCTCGATGCAATCCTGTGGATCAAAAGCAATATAGATCCGACGCTGACGTTCAGGCGCTCTTGCCGTGAAGGCATTTGCGGTTCGTGCGCGATGAATATCGACGGCACCAATACGCTCGCTTGCACGAAGGATCTGACTAGTATTTCAGGCGCCGTCAGCATTTATCCGCTACCGCATATGAAAGTCGTCAAGGACCTTGTTCCTGACCTGACCGGCTTTTATGCGCAACATGCGTCCATCGAGCCTTGGCTGAAGACCGACACACCGTCTCCTGAAAAGGAATGGGGTCAGTCTCCTGAAGACCGCACCAAGCTTGATGGTTTGTACGAGTGCATCTTGTGCGCATGCTGCTCGACATCTTGCCCGAGCTATTGGTGGAATGGAGATCGTTATCTTGGGCCGGCGGCTCTGCTGCAAGCCTATCGTTGGCTTTCTGATTCCCGCGACGAATCGACGGGTGAGCGCCTCGATTTCCTTGAAGATCCCTTCCGGCTCTACCGTTGCCACACGATCATGAATTGTGCGAAGGCGTGTCCGAAGGGGTTGAAT
This sequence comes from Beijerinckiaceae bacterium, assembly GCA_947476075.1. GTDB lineage: Bacteria > Pseudomonadota > Alphaproteobacteria > Rhizobiales > Beijerinckiaceae > Terripilifer. The sequence goes on along the minus strand of CANJPM010000046.1, from coordinate 5,514 downwards.
CCAGCAAAGGCTATTGCCCAGATCAAGAACATGATGGTCGCAAGGCAAGCTTAAAATGCTATCACGCCTGACATGTAATTAGGTCCGATAATCACAGCGTGACAGGGTCGCCGTCACTCAGCCTTGCGCTTGGCGCTTCAAAGGGGCTAGGTCACAGCGACCCTCTTTTTTGTCGGCTTGCCCCTTGCGCCAATCTCTCAGCCCCGCTTACCAGGCGAAAATCCGCGATCACTCGATTGAATCCGACGACGCCCAGCAGCGGCTCGTCGAGCGCTTCGATGTGTTGCTGGAGAAACTTCATTTGCACAAACCCTTTCGCAAGCCCGGTCCAATTGATTGGGTTCTGGGACGGCGGAAGACGGCAAGCGCGCCGATAGGCCTATATATTTGGGGCTCAGTCGGACGCGGCAAGACGATGCTTATGGACCTGTTCTTCGAGGCTGCGCCGATTGAGCACAAGCGCCGAGTGCATTTTCATGCCTTCATGGCTGAGATGCACGCGCGCATACATGTTTGGCGGCAGCAAAAGCGGCTCGGGGCTGTCAAGGGCGATGACCCCATCGGCCCGCTCGCTGATGAGCTGATCGCCGAGGCATGGCTGCTGTGCTTCGACGAATTTGCAGTTACTGACATCGCCGACGCCATGCTGCTCGGCCGCTTGTTTAAAGCCCTGTTCGAGCGCGGTCTGGTGATCGTTGCGACATCAAACGTCGAGCCCCAACGTTTGTACGAAGGCGGTCTGAACCGGGCGCTCTTTCTTCCCTTTATCGACTTGCTGGAAAAGCGGATGGAAGTCTTTGAGCTTTCGGCTCGAACGGATTTCCGACTGGAAAAGCTGAACAGCGCTCCAGTCTACTACACTCCCGCTGATGAGCATGCCCGTAAAGCTTTGGACCGTGCTTTTCACGCGTTGACTGGACATGAGGTCGGCGGCGCTATGAAGCTCTCGGTCCTAGGACACGAGGTTCTGGTACCGCAGTCGGCAAGCAACATCGCACGATTTTCGTTCGAAGACCTGTGCCGAAGGCCGCTGGGATCGGCGGACTATCTAGCGATCGCCGAGAACTTTCATACGGTTTTCATCGATGGCGTTCCGATAATGCCCCCGCATATGCGAAATGAAGCAAAGCGATTCATAAACTTGATAGACACGCTTTATGATCAGCATGTGAAACTGGTTGTCTCGGCGGACATGGCCCCGAGCGAGCTTTATGTTGGCGATGGTCGTGAGGCATTTGAGTTTGAACGCACGGCGTCGCGTTTGATGGAGATGCAGTCGCATGATTACCTTGCGCTACCTCATGGCCGTGCAGATTCAACAGCCACGGGTGACGCCACCGTCCTGGCGGACAGCTAATCTATGGCTCGCTCGCACCAGCCAGATCCGACAGATTCCAGAATTCTTCAGATTGCGGGCGACCATGTCCGGAAGTTTGGCTCTGCGCGGACCACGGTAGTGGGCATAGCGGCTGAGGCCGGAATGTCGCATGCTAACGTATATCGTTATTTTCCATCCAAAGATTCATTGTTGGATGCGCTGACAGATCATTGGCTCCGTCCGCTTGAAGCGGGCTTGCATGACATAGCAGATGCCCCGGACCCGGCGGATGACAAACTTGAGCGTATTATTTCAGCGGTTTATCGCGCATATCGAAACAAGGTCGAGACCGACCCGAACCTTTTTGGCCTGTTGACCGACGCTATCGAACAGGGGCGCGGGGCTGGTCGGCGACATCGCGCCCGGATCCGAAGCGAGATTCAGCGTGTTATAGATGAAGGGATGGCCAGCGCCGTTTTCCGTCAAGGCGATCAAAGGCGGGCCATAGCGCTGGTCTTTGATGGTCTTCATCGATTTCTTAATCCAGTGGCTGTCCAACTTGACCGTGATGTTCCACGGGAGCAGATGGATGCGCGTTGCGAGCGTCTTAACGCTGTTATCGTCCGGGCGCTGGCCGGGAGAATCTGAAGAACGCTCATTACAAATTACAAATTTCATTTTTTGTTATGAAAAAAGCGGACTTAATTTCACAAAGAATGCTTCCAAGCTAAATGCTATTAAGTACCTGATATAATGATATCTCTAGAGTTTTAAAAATGACCTAAAGGTATTGATTAGCAAATCCGTAAACCAAGTTCGTGAAAACACGCGACTTGTCAGAATGGCTTATTAGAGTCAAACACCCGCACACGCAGGGAGAACCCTGAAAGTTCCAGCTTAGAGCGAGGTCAGTTCAAATGGCGCGTAACAAGATTGCACTCATCGGCTCAGGCCAAATCGGCGGAACCCTCGCCTTGCTAGCGGGAATGAAGGAACTTGGCGACATCGTCCTGTTCGATATCGCCGATGGCATCCCTCAGGGCAAAGCGCTCGATCTGGCCGAAGCCTCGCCCGTCGAGGGGTTCGATTGCCGTATGTCAGGCTCAAGCGATTACGCCGCCATTGCCGGTTCCGACGTAATCATCGTCACCGCAGGCGTGCCTCGCAAGCCTGGCATGAGCCGCGACGATTTGCTCGGCATCAATCTGAAGGTGATGGAAGCCGTTGGCGCTGGCATCAAGCAGCACGCCCCCGACGCTTTCGTAATCTGCATCACTAATCCGCTCGACGCCATGGTGTGGGCGCTGCAAAAGTCCTGCGGCCTGCCTACCAACAAAGTAGTCGGCATGGCCGGCGTTCTAGATTCGGCCCGCTTCCGCTGGTTCCTGGCTGACGAGTTCAACGTTTCAGTTGAGGACGTGACCGCCTTCGTGCTCGGCGGTCATGGCGACGACATGGTTCCTTCCATGCGCTATTCGACTGTAGCCGGCATTCCTCTGACCGACCTCGTGACCATGGGCTGGACGACGCAGGACAAACTCGACGCTATCGTGAAGCGCACGCGTGGCGGCGGCGGTGAAATCGTGAACCTTCTGAAGACTGGTTCGGCGTTCTACGCGCCTGCATCGTCGGCCATTTCGATGGCCGAAAGCTATCTGCGCGACAAGCGTCGGGTCCTGCCGTGTGCGGCTTATCTTTCCGGTGAATACGGCGTCAATGACATGTATGTCGGCGTACCAGTTGTTATAGGCGCCAATGGCGTTGAGCGTATCGTCGAAGTCAAGCTTGATGCGGCGGAAAAGGAAATGTTCGCGACGTCCGTGAAGTCCGTTCAGACGCTCGTCGACGCTTGCAAAGCAATCAATCCTTCATTCGCCTGAGCGAAGTTAAGGGCGGACATTGATATCCGCCCTGGTTCGCTAAATTCGAGATCAAAGGACGCCTTATGAACATTCATGAATATCAGGCGAAAGCCCTTCTGAAGGAATTTGGGGCGCCCGTATCGCGTGGCGTCGCAGTATTGAAAGCTGAAGACGCAGCAGCCGCAGCCAAAGAGCTTGGTGGGCCTCTCTGGGTCGTCAAGTCGCAAATCCATGCAGGTGGTCGCGGCAAGGGCAAGTTCAAGGAAGCCTCCGCCGGCGAGAAGGGCGGCGTTCGTCTCGCAAAGTCCGTTGAGGAAGTCGCTGAATTCGCCAAGCAGATGCTGGGCGCGACGCTCGTGACGGTTCAGACCGGTCCCGCTGGCAAGCAGGTCAACCGTCTTTACATTGAGGACGGCTCCGACATCGCCAAGGAATTCTACCTCTCGGCCGTCGTCGACCGTGTCACCTCGCGCGTCTCGTTCGCCGTGTCCACCGAAGGCGGCATGGACATCGAGGAAGTGGCGCATAATACCCCTGAAAAGATCATTACCTTCAATGTCGATCCGGCCACCGGAATTATGCCGCACCATGGCCGCACGATGGCCAAGGCTCTCGGCTTGACCGGCGATCTCGCCAAGCAGGCGTCCAAACTTCTCGGTCAGCTCTATCGGGCCTTCGTCGAGAAGGACATGGAGATGCTGGAGATCAACCCGCTCATCATCACCACGGACGGCCAGCTGAAGTGCCTCGACGCGAAGATCTCCTTCGATTCCAATGCTCTGTACCGTCATCCCGACGTGTTCGCTTTGCGCGACGAGACGGAAGAAGACGCCAAGGAAATCGAAGCGTCGAAGTACGAACTCGCCTATATCGCGCTTGACGGCACCATTGGTTGCATGGTCAACGGCGCAGGCCTTGCCATGGCGACGCTCGACATCATCAAGCTCTACGGCGAAGAGCCGGCGAACTTCCTTGATGTCGGCGGAGGCGCGACGGAAGAAAAGGTGACGGCGGCCTTCAAGATCATCACGGGCGATCCCAAGGTAAAAGGCATTCTCGTCAACATCTTCGGCGGCATCATGAAGTGCGACGTTATTGCGCGCGGCGTGATCGGCGCTGTCAAAGCAGTCGGCCTAACGGTTCCGCTGGTTGTGCGCCTTGAAGGCACCAATGTTGAAGAAGGAAAAACGATCATCCGCGAGAGCGGCCTCAATGTCATCCCGGCGGATGACCTTGATGACGCGGCGCAGAAAATCGTCAAGGCTGTTAAGGAGACCGCATAATGTCCGTACTCATCAACAGCAATACCAAGGTCATCTGCCAGGGCTTCACCGGCAAGAACGGCACTTTCCATTCCGAACAGGCGATGGCTTACGGCACCAAGATGGTCGGCGGCACAACGCCGGGCAAGGGCGGCACAACGCATCTCGGCCTGCCAGTCTTTGACACCGTTGGCGAAGCCAAGGGCGCGACCGGCGCTGACGCGTCCGTGATCTACGTTCCGCCGCCGTTCGCCGCCGACGCCATCTGCGAGGCGATTGATGCGGAAATTGCGCTGATCGTCTGCATCACCGAAGGCATTCCGGTCGCCGATATGATCAAGGTGAAGCGCGCCCTTTCGGGTTCGAAGTCGCGTTTGATCGGGCCGAACTGCCCCGGCGTTGTGACCGCGGGTGAATCAAAGATCGGCATCATGCCAGCGAATATCTTCAAGCCCGGCAACGTCGGCATTGTCTCGCGTTCCGGCACGCTGACCTATGAAGCCGTGTTCCAGACGACCCGCGAGGGTCTTGGCCAGACCACGGCTGTTGGCATTGGCGGCGACCCGGTGAAGGGTACCGAGTTCATTGACATACTCGAGATGTTCCTGGCTGACGAGAAGACGCAGTCCATCGTCATGATCGGGGAAATCGGCGGCTCTGCAGAAGAAGAAGCGGCTCAATTTCTGAAGGACGAAGCAAAGCGCGGTCGCAAGAAGCCGATGGTTGGCTTCATCGCCGGTCGCACGGCGCCTCCGGGCCGTCGCATGGGTCATGCGGGCGCGATTATTTCTGGCGGTAAGGGCGGCGCGGAAGACAAGATTGCAGCTATGGAAGAAGCGGGTATTCGCGTCTCGCCTTCGCCGGCGCGCCTTGGAAAAACCCTCGTCGACGTGCTCAAGGGCTAATAGCAAGCTCGCATTTAAACACATCAGAATATGCGCCGCGCGACATGCGCGGCGCCCACCCAAACAGAGGCCTGTTCGATGGCGCGTCAGGATCAGAACGAATCGCTTTTGCAGACGTCGTTCCTTTACGGCGGCAATGCTGCATACATTGAGGATCTGTATGCCCG
>CANJPM010000045.1 GCA_947476075.1 Beijerinckiaceae bacterium | reverse complement strand
TTCAGGCAGCAATATTTATCAAATGATCGACATCGACGACATTGACCGCAAAATCCTGACCCTGCTTCAGCAGGACAGCCGGATGACGATGCAGGAGATTTCAGCAAAGGTCGGACTCTCGGCCTCGCCGTGCCACCGGCGCATCAAGATGCTGGAAGAGCGCGGCGTGATCACGCGTTATGGCGCAACGCTCGATCAGCGCGCCGTCGGACTTCCCGTCAGCGTGTTCATCTCCATCAAACTCGTGCGTCAGAAGGAAGAAGATCTTGAGCGCTTCGCCAAGGCCATCGCTGGATGGCGCGAAGTGGTCGAATGCTATTTGATGACGGGGCGCCGGGACTATCTGCTGCGCGTCGTGGTGTCGGATCTTGTCGCCTATGATCAGTTCCTGAAGCAGAAGCTCACGCGTCTCGACGGCATTTCCTCGATTGAATCGAGCTTTGCGCTGGACCAGATTAAATACGCAAACGCCCTGCCGCTCTAACGCAAAAAAGCAGCTCCATTTTTGAGGCGACCCTGCATTATGACCGATTTGCAAAAGACAGTTCTAGTTACCGCAGCGTCCGGAAAAACGGGGCGGCGCTGCGTCGACAAACTGCTTGCCCGGGGCGCAAGCGTGCGAGCGCTCGTACGCCGCCTCGATGCAGCGGATGCATTGAAAGCTGTCGGCGTGCGGGACGTAATCGTCGGCGATCTGTTCGACGCGGCGATTCTGCGCACGGCGACGCAGGGCGTATCCTGCATTCTGCACATCTGCCCGCCAATGCATCCAGCCGAAGACACGCTCGCCGCGCTATTGACGCAAATCGCTCTGGCTGAGGGCGTCGAGCGGCTTGTGCTCTATTCTGTGATGCATCCCCATATCGACGTGCCCCATCATCGCCGCAAGCTGAAGGCCGAAGCGGACTTGATCGCTTCAGGGCTGCCTTTCACCATCCTGCAACCCTGCCGCTACATGCAGCATGTGGACGCGCTCTGGCCAGAGATTGTGGGCGAGGGCGTTCACCGTATGCCGTTCTCTACAAACGCGCGGTTTAGCCTCGTGCACATCGACGATCTGGCGGAGGCAGCGGCAATCGTGACCACGCAAAACAATCATGAATGCGCGATCTATGAACTGGGCGGACCGCAAGCGCTGAACCAGAGCGATTGCGCCCGCATCATCTCCAGCGTTCTGGGGCGTGAAATAACAGCACAGGCCCGGCCATTGCAGGAGTTTCTCGAGCGCGCGCGCCTTGCCGGCATGCCGGAAGCGCGTCTCAATGTGCTCGAAATCATGAACCGGCATTACGACGCGCATGGCTTGCAAGGCAATGGCAACGTTCTGCGCTGGCTGCTTGGGCGCGCTCCAATAAGCTTCGAGGAGCATGTGCGTGCATTGAGCCTGCGCACCTGAGCATCAAGTATTGGTCTTCAGTCTTTCAAGCTGCGAAATCGTCTCGGCGCAGGTCATAAGGTCAGCGTATTTCTGCTGCATGTCGAAAAGATTGGCCTCATGAGGCCCAAGCGCGCGATCACCCACACAATCGCTTACGACGATGGTGCGGAAATTATAACTCATGGAATCGACCACAGAGGCGCGCACGCAGCCTGATGTAGTGGCGCCCGTTGCGATCACGGTGTCGACGCCTTTGCTGATAAGCCAATTGACGAGGTTGGTTCCAAAGAACGCCGAGGGCTGCGTTTTATTCAAAACATATTCGCCGGCAACCGGCGTCAACTCGTCGACGATCTGGCTCGCATGCGCATCCGGCGTGAGGATTGCAAGCTTGGGCGCCTTGAGGCAAAACACGCCATTATCGGCGCCGTCTTGGGCATAAACCACACGCGTGAAGCAGACCGGTGCGCCGATGCGGCGCGCACACGCCAGAAGCGGTTGCGTTTGCGCAATGGCTTGAGGAATGTTGCCGCCGCCAAACAGCTTCGGATCGTTGAAGCCATTGACGAAGTCGATCAACAGCAAAGCCGGACGAACTCCGAACCCTGATTTGTTTCCAAAGCCCTGCTTTGCGTAGATATTGGCGTCGTTCATCGTGTCAGTCCGTTATTGACGTCAGGTGATGGATTGGGCGCGGCGAATGCCCTCGATCATCGCCACCTTGGTCAGATAAGGATGGAGCTTTAGCGGATCTGAGGCGATCGCACGCAATTCTTCATGTAAGCGATGACGCGCCTCAGGGTCTTTTTGCTCAAGATTTTTCTTGTTCTCGATTGTCTGGCGCTGAAGAAATTCCTGCGCAACCGTTCTCCTCTGCCTGTCGTAGAGATCGAGCAGATCATGACTGGCGCCGTCAAACCAGATGCTGGCGAGCTTGTCGGTGAGATTGAAGGCGTCGTGCACGCCAAAGTTCATGCCCATGCCGCCAAGCGGATTGTTGATATGGGCGGCGTCGCCGGCAATCAGCAAGCGACCGTCGCGGTAGTTTGAGGCGACGCGCTGATGCACGCTGTAGAGATTGCGATGCACCACGTCATAGGCGCCTTGCTTGGGATTGAAGCCCTGAATGCGCGCCTGCACGCTGGCCTCGTCAAACAATTGCTCCTGCGTAGCCTCAGGATCGGTCGGAAACACCACGCGCCACATGCCTTGCCCGTCATTTCCAGGCACTTTGAACAGCGCGCACCATTCATCAGGGTCAGCAATGTAATTTGTGATCGCATAGCCGTGCTGCGCAAAATCATAGCGCGTGCTCAATATTAAAAAGCGTTCGGGATAGGTGAACCCTTCGAAGTCGACGTCCATCGACTTGCGAACCTGACTGCGCCCGCCGTCGCAGCCGATCATCCAGCGACCGCGCAAAGCCTTGGAGCCCTCAGGCGATGTCACATGGGCGGTGACGCCGTCTGCGTCCTGCTCAACGTGGGTAATCTGATGCTGCATGAGAATTTCCTGATCGCCATAAGCTTTCAGCATATCGCGCAGGATGTAACAGAGCTTGTGCTGCTCCAGCATCAGACGGAACGGAAACGGCGTCACGTCAGCCAGAACGCCGAGGTCAAAATCAGCGACCATGCCTTCACGGCGATCCCGATATTGATAATTATGAACGATAAAGCCCTGCTTCATCATCTCGTCCGAGACGCCGATGGTGGAAAACATTTCCAGCGTCGGTGGATGGATCGTGCCCGCGCGCGGATCGTCAAAAATCTTGTCGCCGCTTTCAAGCAAGGTGAAAGGAATGCCGCGCCGCGCCAGATTGATCGCGACCGTAAAACCGACAGGACCGCCGCCTGCGATCAAAACACGTTCTTGTGTAGTCATTTCTTGCCGCCCTTAAGTGATTGTGCGCCTGCTGTATGAGCTTTGAGGAGACGCTAGAAACGCTCCATCAACCAGCCGCGACCGTAGATCTTGTCGTCGACGCCCTGTGCGCGCAAAGCGTGCCAGATGGTGGCGACGTTAATCGGGATAACCGGCTTGCCAAGCTGCTTCTCCAGCGTGGGGAAAATATCAATCCCGGACAGATTGGTGCCAGCCTGTACGATGGCGTCGACGTCCCGCCCGTCCAGCTCACGTAAAATCGAGTCGATCACTTCTCGTGGAGGCGTATGGGCGATGGAGGTAGCGGTGTCGCATTTTAAGCCGACCACCTTGGTGACGTTATAGCCAGATTCTTCAAGGAACCTGCGAACCTGAACGTCTCCTACCGGCTGGTAGGGCGTGATGGCGGCCACTGTCTTGGCACCGAAGGCGTCGAGCGCGGCTGTAAGGGCTGCGGCGCCGCTGGTGACGCCTATATTTGGCCCTACGATGTCGCGCAGCCGCGCCTCGAACTCGGCATTGCCCTCAAGTCCGCCCCAGAAAGTTTCCGCCGACATGCCCATCATGATGTAATCAGGCTCGCAGGTCATAATGTCGCGCATGGCGTCAGGGATAGTCTCGCGGATAGCATCAATGAAGGCCAAAAACATATCGTCGCTGGAAAGGTCGGGCTGGCCGACGAAGAACCGGGCGAAATGCCAGGTCACCCCAGGCGGCAGGATTCGCTGGCAATCATATTCCACGCCGATATTGGTCGAGGGAATAATGACGCCGATGCGTCCGCGCGCGCCTATCCACGGTTCCTGCGCCTTCGGTACTTTCATTGCCTGCTCCGTTTAAACTTGCGATTGGCATGTCAGCGCCCTTCGTCGCCTCTCAGTTAAGTATCGATTTATACTGGCATTACAACGACGAATTCTCTTAAAATATCCGGTTGCCGATTGTGCTTTCAAGAGATGCTTCCAATCCTGCGTCCCAAGCGCGGCCGGGGAACGTAATAGATTGACAAAAGCTTAAGAGACTTTACTGGACACGGGCACTGGCCGCGCAGCTTCGCTCCGATCACGACGACGACATTTTAGCTCTTATGAAATCAGTCATTTGAATCGTCGAACGGGTCAAAACAGAGCGCATCCCTAACGTCACGCTCGCGAGCCGGACGACACAAAGCGCAAAAATAATTTTGTCTTATTGAACCCATAATAGGGTTTTATTCACTTATTTTAGTGTTATTGAGAATAATGGTTGTTAGTTAAAAGCTCAATCGTTGGAATCGTTCGTAAGGAGATTTGCATTGCTGACTAAGCGTGAGATCAACAAGCTTAACAAAATTATAGAATCTCTCCAGGAGATTTTGGCCAAAACCTCAACCGAGACGAGCGGCGAGGCGGTCAAAAAATCAGGGACCCCGCGCACGCGCCGTACCGGAAAAGAGCTAGCGGCTTTCCGAAAGATGCTGAAGGCGGAGAGACGCGCTGGAGTATCTGCCGCTGATCTCGCCAAGAAGCATGGCGTTAGCTCTGCGTATATTTACCAGCTTTAGGATACTGGCATGGCGGCGTAACGCCGCCTATGCCACCGTCAATCCTGAAGCTTGAACAAACGGTCCTGTTTTTAAAAACAGGACCGTTGTTTGAAATTTATTAGTTAGATTTATTCTTGGCTGTTTGCTTTTTACCCATCCTGGGCAGGGCTAAAGTTCCGCCGCCTGAATGCTGGCGCCAGGCGCCAGCGCGTTCATTATCTTGACGTTTAAGGTAGAAACATCTGCACAAAAGGAGCGGGGAACTTGCATCCCCCGCTTCTAACCTCAGCTGAAGAACTCCACGCGACCATCGTCAAGATCGTAGCGAGCTGCGACGACCTTCACTTTTCCAGCCTTGATCAAGCCGGCAATGATAGCACTCTTTGTCGAGAGCTTTTCAGCGGTGCGCCGGGCGCTTTCACGGATTGCGTTATCGACGAAATCACCCGGCTTGCCTTTAACCGCCTTGGCGGCTGGTACGATCGCCTGCGCCATCGGGCCGATTGATCCAGGGAACTTGGTCTTTTTCTCTACAATTTCGCAGGCTGCCGCAACAGCGCCGCAACGTTCGTGACCCAAAACAACGATCAGCGGCACGCCCAAAACGGCCGCGCCATATTCGATCGTCCCGATTGTCGCGACATCCGCCATGTTGCCCGCATTGCGAGCGATAAAGAGCTCCCCGACATTAGAGCCGCCGAAAAGCAGTTCCGGCGGGACGCGGCTGTCGGCGCAGCTGAGGATCGTCGCCCAGGGCGCTTGATGCTTGGCGACGCTGTCTCTGGCAGCCGCAAGATCGGCGACGCAGGCTTGCGGAGAAGAAAGGTATTTTTGATTGCCGGCGCGAAGGCGCGCGAGGGCTTCATCTGCCGTTACCGACGTCGTCGCCCCACCAGCAGCCTGAACGCCGCCGGCAAAAGCAGTCGCCGCAAAAGCAGCGCCAAGACCCAGAAATGCCCTGCGTCCGATTTTTTGATCACACACCACGCACATTTGATATTCCCCCCAATGCAGACGGCCCCGAAACCGAGGCCAAGATTGACTTAAGCAACATAGCGCAACTGTATCTTTTGCACAGTACTTGTACTTTATGGAGCCAAAAAATAAAAAGACAAAAATTTGAGCTTATTATGGCTGCGCCCGCCGACGCTCAGACCCGGCAGGAACACAGACACCAGGCCCAAAGCTGCTGAACGTTGCGAACGCCCAGTCTGATAAAGCCTCGGCGATGAGCTTGAGGGGCGATGTTACAAAAACCAGTTACGAAATATGGAAGATCTATATTTCTGCGAACAGGACCGCGCAAAGAAAACCTGTAAAGAACAAACGGTCGCGTTGCCGAACTAGCTCATGCAATTATGCATGATGCGATCGGGTTGAACTGTGGAAATCTTTCAACGATGCTACCCGACGTCGCCCAACGCAAACTCCTGCAATAACACTACCTCAGGCCAGATATTATAGCAGAGGCATGAAAGAAGGAATTGCGCATAGCATTCGCGCAACGCCAAATTGAGAATGAAGGCGGATACGAAAACCTCTGCGAACCGGGACGCAACACAACATACTTATGACAGGCCGACGGCGCCAATATAAGCCGTGTCGACGCTAACCAACAAGATCAAGCCACCTGAGAGATAGGGAGCCTTGATAGCGATTTGACTGGTGAAACCCCAACGTTTGGATGCGTGTCCAACGCTAAGCGCAGCGGCGGCTCCAACAGACACCATCGTCAGAGCAACACCGACGCTAAAGGACACCACCAATGTCGCGCCCATCGTTATCTGTTTCAGTTGAAGGCAAAGCAGAAGAACGGTGACGGACGCAGGACACGGAATAAGACCGCCCGTCAGACCTAACATTACGATTTGACCCGTCGTCACATCACGATTCTTAAACCGGCGCTTGATCTGCTCGGCATGTTCTCGCTCATGATCGTCGGCATAGACGCGTTCAGCGTGGAGGTGTTTTCCGTCGCCTGGAACAATATGACGATCGCGAGTAACATGCGCTACATGTTCATCATGGTGGTCGTGGTGTTGGCTCTTCCAGTTTCAAATGAGCATCCAGGCCGCACCCCCCATGATGATGACAGCCGACCCTATCTGAAAATAGGGTTCAGTTTTCTCTGAGTACAATTCAGAGCCAAAATAAAGTCCGGCCAGACCAATCGTCCACACGATCGCTGTATGAGAAATAGTAGCCGCCAGTCCAAGCAACACCGCTTGAAAGAGCGTTACCCGCACAGCGATTATGAACGCCACCATCATTGTTTTGGAATGCCCCGACGCTAAACCATGAGATGCGCCAAGGATCACAGCGCTTGGACCAAGCAACCAAAGATTGGTCGATACTTTCTGAATGAGAGCCGATATATCAGCCATGTATTCTAAAAATTCAGAAAAATTATTTGCGCATACCTATCCGAATGCGACTTCATACACAATTTTATGCTTTTTGATTGACTATTTCACAACGAGCGCGAGGCGCGCGCAGAACGTGAGCTTTGATACAAATTTGGAATACAACAAAGTGCGCCCGAAGCACGCAAGGATCGGTATTGGGAAATTATAAAAACTGGCGAAGTAAATACCAGCGCGAAGGGCATTACAAACTGCCCAATCTCACGCAAGTCATGAGGCCTACAAACGGTACCGCTGCGCCGCTCTCATTGCTGAATACTCGCCAGAACGAACGGGCAGGTATTTTGGGGGATTATCGGGTCCGCAGCAATTTGGCAGACACTCCACCATCGTGTCGTAGTTCATTTGACAAAAGTACACGATAGACAAGCGTCGACTGGAGCACCCATCCACGATCGGAGGATTTGAGACGCGATGCGTATTCGACATCCATTTGTCGTTGGTCCATTGCATCATCAAATCACCGATATTAATGATGAAAGCTCCCTCGACTTTATTCAAGTCGAGCCAGACGCCCGAGCGTGTTAACACCTGCAAAGCCGACGGCGTGTCGTCGATATGTAAAATCGTCATCGTGCCCGTATCGGTGTGCGCGCCTGAGCGTAATTCTCCCGGGCGCGGCTCAGACACAAGAGCCGGATAGTGAATCAATCTCAGCGTACTTCCATGCCTGTCCAGCAAGGGGTCAAAGAAGGTGTCAGGCAATTCAAGGGCGACGGCGAAGACACGCATCATTCTCTTGAATAGCTGATCCATCTCTTCGTAATAAGCGCTTAATGCAGGCTTGAAATCAAAAGGCTCGTCGGGCCAAATGTTCTTGGTGAAGATCGAGCTCGCAGCTTCTGTTTGAAAATAGGGATCGTCTGGAACATCCAGCTTTCCTATTCCATACGCTTCCTGCAGCGATGGAAGCAGATCCTTGTTTTCAGTGATGCCGATGGTGCGCGTCCCAAGTCCACCAAATCCACGATTGGCTTTCTTGGATCCGGACGCAAATTTTTGCTTGTCTTCCTCCGGTCTGTCAAAAAACGACAGACCCGCGCGCTCAACGCGCGATATCAATTCTGGATCGACGCCGTGTCCGGTGATCATTAGAAACCCAACATCTTCGAGAGCCGTCTTTACCTGGCAGGCGACACGAACCCGATCATCATCGGATCCTTCAAAGAACGCAGCAAGGTCAATCAACGGAACAGGGGACGTCATCGGCGCGCCTCAACTTCAGGAAAGCTGTTCAGCATATTAGCTATCAGGCTCAGTAAAGTGTCAAACTATAGAAAACGGCCTTAAGAGTTACAAATGATCTGCGGGCATGACCGCACTCGGCCGGCTTAAACCGATGCCTGCTTGAACTCAGGTAAAAGAAGGGCAGCCTTAAGCTTTTCATCGCAATGGATTGCCGAAAAAACAGGCTATCTGAAGAACAAAAGACAATTACCTGAACAGCCTGACCAAACAGAAGGCGTAACAAGTTTCGTTAGCATGAACGTTACGCATCGCATGCGTGCGCTCGTTCCGGATAGCGGATTGAAGTTGATTGGGAATGTTTGACAAAGATTTGGTTCACTACTAGCCTTGATTGTCTGGTCATCAGCAACATCCAACCAACAACACATTATGAGCTGGAGACTTGGAGAAGATGCAGTCGGATTTTTTGATAGGTTGCACTTATAATTTTTCCCAAATGCATGAAAAGCTGACGCCTCTGCAACGTTTTCAGGCTGTGAGGGATAGCGGAGCCTTTGACTACATCAATTGGCTTCCGCCTGAGCCCATCATCGATGATTGCATCGAAGCGTCCGAACTGACCGGACTTCCGATGATAACCGGAAATTGTTCCTGTCAGATAGGTCTCGACGAAGAGAGATTGCTCGTTAACGTTCGAAACGCGGCTCGCGTAAAGATGCGAATGTTGAACGTTATGCTCAAGACTTACGCTGCGGACGGTCACGAAATCACAGACGACGAGATCATCAATCTCTACAAACGCGCCGATGAACTGGGCCAAAGCCTAGGGGTGAAAGTCAGCTTCGAAGTTCATGTCGATTGCTGGACGGAAAAATACAAACGCGTCACGCCTATCATACGCAAGATGCGGGATCAGGGCGTCGACTTCGCATTAACGCTCGATTACAGCCACGTCATTTTCAAGATCAATAATGTTGAACAGCAAGAGATCTCGGACCTGCGCAATGAAGTGGCCGCCGGTACGATCATTCTCGATCCTTACGAAGATGGAAATCTGTGTCAGGAATGGCTTTCCGAGGGTGTCGTAACTTTCGCGCAGTTTAGGCCGGTTTCGCCGCATAATCCAATCAACCTTTGGGCAAAGAATCCGGATGGGTCGGCGCCCAGAGGAATCATGTATCCATTCATGCGTCCCGGCCCGGGAGAATGGCATTCAACGTGGTTTGCTCATGAACTGGCCGCGTGCAAAGAGGCGTTTCGCCTTGTCATGCGCCATCACCTGACCAATTCAACGAGCCCGCTTAAATATGTCATAACAGAGATGATCCCCAGCGCGGATTATGGAATGAACGCCAAATTTTCCCTCCTAGAACATAATGTTGCATGTGCGCGTTGGATCAGGAGCGAATGGAACCATCTTAAGTCTATTCATCAAGCCGGCGTAGCGTTGAACGTTTAGGGGAGGCGATCATGCTTGTTTATACAGAACCCAAAGATAGCGAATCTATTCCCGTCATAGACATCTCTGAAACCTTTTCGGGAGACGAGGCGGCTCTTGATCGGGCAGCTGCCGAGATACGGGACGCCTGCATGAATACGGGCTTCTTCTATGTGACCAATCACGGCGTCAATCAGAAATTGATTGACGTCGCATTCAGGGAATCAAATCGCTTTTTCGATCAACCGCATGATTGGAAAATGAAACTTGCAAAAAAATCCGGCACGAACGGCTATGAGCCCAGCGAAACACAGAGGCTGGATAACGGCTCGCCGGGCGACATCAAGGAATCTTATAATTTCTCCATGACCACAACGCCGGGAACGCCTGATTACGTTCTCAATCAATGGCCGGACAATTTCGCTGGTTTCCGGGAAGATCTGGACGCTTATCACCAGCAGGTCCGCGATCTGGGTTTGCATATTTCCCGGTTGATCGCAAAGTCTCTGGGCATGCCCTTTAATTATTTTGATCCTTCCTTTGAGAATCAGAAAGCAGCCCTGCGGCTGTTGCGTTACCCGCCGCAGCCAACCGACGCAAAGTTTAATCAGCTGGGCGCTGGAGCGCATACAGATTGGGGCTGGATCACTATTTTGGCGCAAGACGACATCGGCGGTCTTGAAGTTCAAACGGCTGCGGGAGAATGGATTCGCGTAAAGCCGACGCCCGGCGCCTTTGTGGTCAATCTGGGAGATCTGGTCGAGAACTGGACTAACGGACTTTATCACTCCAGCCTGCATCGCGTGATGAACAATCGCTCGGGCAGAGACAGGCATTCGATCGTGCTGTTCTACGACCAGTCTTATGAAACGCCCGTCGAAGTGCTCCCGACCTGCATCATTCCAGGCGAGACGCCAAAATTCGAACCATGCATTTCCGGTGAGCATCGGCGCGCCAAATATCTGGCGTCGCGCGCGGCATCCGCTGCAGCCGAGTGATATCATGAAGCTTGTTAGCGCAACATTTCGGCAGGGCCTGACGCCAGTTCACCAGCCAGAACGGCGAGGGTTTATTTGACATGCTGACCGTGGAAGCCATCCGGAAGAGCTTCAAGACAAAAAGCGAGACGGTCGCAGCGGTCGCAGACGTCAGCTTCAACGTTGACACGGGCCGCATGCTCACGCTGCTTGGCCCCTCTGGTTGCGGCAAGACGTCGACGCTGAGATGCATAGCGGGTCTGGAGCGCGCAGATTCAGGAAAGATCGTCATTGACGGACTGAGCCTTTTCGACAGTACCGCCAATCTTTTCGTTCCCGCTAACAAGCGCGGCATGGGAATGGTGTTTCAGTCCTACGCCATCTGGCCACATATGAGCGTATACGAGAATGTCGCCTACGCTCTTAACGGCAAGGGATACCGAAGCGCGGAGGTGAAGCGTCTCACTTTCGAGGCTCTTGCACGCGTGCAACTTGAAAATTACGCAGATCGCCCCGCCACGCGCCTTTCTGGCGGCCAACAACAGCGCGTGGCTATAGCGCGTGCGCTTGCGGGACATCCAAAGGCTATTTTATTCGATGAGCCGCTATCAAATCTGGACACGCAATTGCGCGCCGACATGCGGACCGAGATTCGTCGGCTTCAGCAGGAGATCGGCATGACGGCTCTCTACGTCACGCATGATCAGGCGGAAGCGCTGGCGATTTCCGACCACATTATCATCATGCGAAAAGGCGAAGTGATCGAACAAGGTGGACCAGTCGAAATCTATCGCCGTCCCAAGCATATATTTACAGCCTCGTTCATTGGACAATCGAACCTTATTCCAGGGAAGGTTCTTTCGGTGGACCCCTCGACGTTCATCGCCGCAGTGGACACGGAACTTGGATTGCTGCGCGGATTCGACACCAACCGCAATCTCCAGCCGGGGGAAAAAGTGATGCTGTGCATTCGGCCGGAAGATTTATCCATGGCCGCAGATAAAGTGCAGAGTGAGAACCCCAACGCGATCTCGGGCTCCGTGCTTGTTTCGATATTTCTGGGTTCAGTGGTGGAGGCGCATTTGATGTGCGGTGACACGCGGATCAAATGCGAGTTCGGGCGCTATGCGGATGTCGCCCGTGGCAAGCAATTGTCTCTCACATTTGCGCCAGAGGCCGCCGTTGTCCTGCGCGCAGAACAAGCCTGATTGTCAATGTCGCGCTTCACTTCAGGAACATTATCCGCATGAGCAGGTTCTGGCCCAAAGATCCGAGGATGCTTCTGGCAGGAGCGCTTGCGCTGATCTTGTTCTACCAGGTTGTCCTGCCATTTCTGATGATCGTATGGACCAGCTTGAAGATCGAGCGTCCCGGCGAGCCTGGCTTCCTGGGTCTGGACGTAACAACCTTTAATTATGTGCGCGCACTTGGCGATAATCGATTCTGGAATGCGACGTGGGCCACCCTTGCATTCGCGGGCGTGTCGACGACGATCGCGTTCGCGCTTGGCGGATTCCTGTCCTGGAGCCTTGATCGCACGAACACCCCCTTTGCAAAAGCGATCAGCCTTCTGCTGGTCGGGCGTATCATCGTGCCCGGCATTCTTATCGTCATATCGTGGATTTTGATCGCCAGTCCCAATATTGGTATACTGAATTCACTTATTTATAATACGTTCGGGGTCCGCAATTTCTTCAATATCTATTCGTTCTGGGGCATGGTCTGGATTCAATCGCTTGAAATGATACCGCTCACTTATCTGCTTCTGTCCGGCGCCAATCAGGCCATGGATCCAAGGCTTGAGGAAGCATCGATCATGACGGGCGCGTCTATCTGGCGAACGTTGCGCTCGATAACGCTGCCTCTATCATGGCCCTCAATCGCGGCGGCGCTGCTGTTGCTGTTTATCACTGCGGTGGAGAGCTTCGAAGTGCCTCTGCTGATAGGAGGTCGCGCGGGCGTTCACGTCTATACTACGGAGATCTATCTGCGCTCTTCAACTGCGCCTACCGATTGGGGGCTTGCGGCGACTTACGCCATCGCGCTGCTCGGATTTTGTACATTGTTGCTGTCCATCTATTTCTGGATGATCCGCCATTCGGAACGCTACCAGACGATCACCGGAAAAGATTTCAAGCCGAGACGATCAGACCTTGGACGCTGGAAATATCTGACATCCGGCCTTTCAATGATCATCGTATTCTTCATTACCGGCGTTCCGTTCCTGATGATGCTCTACGTCTCGTTTCTGTCTATGTACCAGCCGCCTTCAGCGGCTGCTTTCTCAAGCATGTCGCTGGTGAACTATGTACGCCTTTTCAGCAATCCCGACTATGCGCTATGGCCTCTGGCTAACAGCACGCTGGTGGGAATCGCCACTGCAACCATCGTTGTACTGCTTGTCGCGGCCATTAGTTACCTCGTTCAAAAGACGCAAATCCGCGGCCGCAGAATATTTGACTATCTCGCCTTCGCCTCGATAGCCGTACCCAGCGTTACGCTGGGCGCCGCTTTCCTGTGGTTTTATTTGCTCGTTCCGTTGCCAGTCATAGGAACGCTAGCGATCATAATTCTGGCATTCGTGACCAAATTCATGCCCACCGCACTCAGGTTCACGTCTGCGTCCATGATGAAGGTCCATCCAGAACTGGAAGAAGCCGCGCAAGTGGCCGGCGTCTCAACTTTGCGTAATTTTTTCTACATCTATCTTCCCCTCATCAAGGCTGGCGTTCTTGCGGCCTGGTTCTGGGTTATGGTTCATTCCTTTCGAGAGCTCACCATAGCCTTGATGCTCTCTGGCTCGGGAAATCGTACAGCGGCGGTTGTGATCTTCGACCTTTGGAGCACCGGACGGTTCACTCAGCTGGCTGCGTTTGGGGTCGTCATGTTTCTCATCCTGATCGCGCTGATCGGCCTCTCGCATCTGCTGTCAAAGCGTTTCGGCGTGCAGGAAGCCGAATGATCTCATTCTCAAAAGGGAGCTGTCCATGACCTTCAGGATCAATCAAGGCGCAACGAGACGGGCTATCCTTGCCGCATGCATGCTTGCGTTTGGAGCGCCGCAGGCGTACGCGCAAACGAGGGCTGAAAGTCTTTACGCCGAGCTCGAAAAACTGCCCGCCGACCAGCGGCAAAAGCGCCTGGAGGACGGTGCGCGCGCAGAAGGTCAATTGCGACTGATCCATTCGTGGAACCGCGAATTGTCCGAAAAGCATATGGCGGTGTTCAAGGCGCGATACCCGTTCGTCAAAATCAGCATGGTGATCCTTGGCTCACAGGACGCGACGGAGAGATTGTTGGCGGAGGCCACCGCCGGCCGTCACCTTACGGATGTAGTAACAATCGAAGTCGCCGATATACCGGCTGTCGCCGCTCACGTCGCGCGCTACGACACGCCAGTCATCAAGGCGCTGTTGCCTCAATTTCAGATGCTGGCCGACAAAGAGAAGCGTTACGTGCCCTTCTACTGGACTGAGCAGGGCATCTCCTACAACACCAACCTCTTGAAGCCAGAAGACGCACCCAAAACCTGGGACGATCTTTGCAAGCCTGCCTACAAAGGCATTGTCTCATATGATCCGCCAAAGGTTCGTTTTCTCGTTGGTCTGCACAGCTTCATGGGCGAGGAGCGGCTGGTCAAATGGCTTGAATGCGTCGGCAAGAACCAGCCCATTGTCCAGCGAGGCATGGCGCAACGCATGAACCTGATGCTTGCGGGAGATCATGCAATTCAGGGCGATAATTATCTTTACTATGGCATGAAACTACGTGAGTCGAACAATGCGCCGTTTGCGCCGGTCTGGACCGCCGAGATTTTCGCCAGTCCCGGCGTTGGCATCATCAACAAAAACACGCCTTATCCTCATGCCGCAGCGCTGTTCACGGACTGGCTTCTCTCTGCTGAAAGCCAGCAATTGACCCGCGACGAATATCGTGGGTCCCTGACGCTGGATCACCCCTATCTGCCCAAAGACGCTAAAATGGTGTTCGTGCCGATCGTCGAAAAGGAACTCATTACGAGACTTCTTAGTCATTGGGACCGTCTCGTCACACGCGCGAAATGAGCGAGCCTTTTCCAACGCACAAGACATATTGATTGCGTTAGAGAATATTGGCGCACCCGATGCGATTGGAACGTTTGGCCTTTGCCTTCGGTGCATGGCGCGTGTCGTTTCTACACTGGCCTGAAGCGCCGGGCGCCGCCACCCCTTGGCTACCTCGTAGCGCCCGCTTGCGACGTCTTACGCCACCGCGCTCGGGGTCCGCATTCTAAACATCAGGGGACATACTTTCAGGTGGAGCACTTCAAGGGGTCAGATCAATGGTGAATTGAGGCGCCGCCAATGGAGCGGACGCGGGCCGCACCTGGAAAAGGCGCCGCGGAAGCTGGTCAGATATTATCGCCTTAAGACGCCGATCATGTTGCTGGCAAAGCGCAAGCGTTGAGCCATAACAGAAATGACATAGGTAAGGAGCGCCTGCATCAAAGCCGGACGATCTCGCTTCAAGCGCTCGAAGGCGTCGAGGCTCAGTCGGTAGAGCACGCAATCGGCCTCGGCGATGATTGTGGCGCTCCGCGCGTCACCGGTGAGTAAACCCATTTCACCCACTGTGGTGTGCGCCCCCAGGCTGCGGACACGTGTCGATGTGCCGTCATCCAGTTGAACCTCGATGCCGACGCGACCTTTTAAAATGAAATGCATACAGTCGGCAGTATCTCCCTGCGAAGCGATGAGTTCTCCCTCGCGAACTTCGTAACGATCGCACGCATCAGCCAGCTCCTTTGCGCAGTCCAGGTCTCCAAAAGCCTGACTCATCCAATTTGTAAAATCAGCGTTTTCCTTGCCGGCCATCTGCTGTCGCGCAATGACAGCATTTTCGCAGCCCTCCATGGCGCGGTCGAAATCCTCGCTCATCCGGTCATCCGGACCCAGTAAATTCTGGAAGTGCGTACGGACGTTCGGCGGCATGTTGACCAGAACCAGCCGCGTGTCATTGTTTGCTGCAATACGTTTGATCTGTAAAAAACTATGCATTGCAGAGGAATCAATTCCATTGACGGAACTGAAATCAAACAGCAGGAAATGGCATCCGGGTCGGGACAGGAGTAATTTTTTCACAAATTCGTACAGGCGATTTGTCGAGCCAAAGAACAGATAGCTCTGCAGGACGATTCCCTGGATTTCATCACGACATGCGGCGAGAGTTTTAAGCTCCTCGGGACTTCGGTCGAGCGACGAGCTGTATTCTGCGCCGTCAAAGTTGAACTTGATACAGCTCGTCTGGCTTGCGCTTAACGCGAACATCATGCAGCCCGTCACGATGCCGATCAGAACACCCGCGACAAAGCCCCATTTGATAATCACGATCGTGACTGCGAGAAGGGCCACATATTCCAGCACAGGGATCTGGCGGCGGGATTCGAAAATCCATTTTCTGAAAAGTTCGCCGCCCAGATTCAACATCAGGCCGCCGAGAATAAATTTGGGAATATACGCAATAAAGTTCCCGCCAAGGAACAGCATGGATATGGAGACCAGCGCAACAACCATTCCGCTCATGCGACCGCGACCGCCGACAGAATAGTTCAGCGTGGTTCGGCTGAGGGACGTGCAATTGACATAACCTCCCAGGAGACCTGACAGGAGATTGGCTATTCCGAGCCTTTTCAGTTCATGCTGAAGATCTACCTCCGTTTTCGCGACGAATTCGATGCCGCTGGTATTGAGGAGCATGGTCACAGTCGTGACGAATATCAGGGCGAAAATATCGGCGGAGAGATCTGGGAGCACTTTCCAGGTGAATAGGCGGAGATCTCCGAGATCCCAGGTTGCTGCTATTCCTACCGACTGCGGCGGCTTGATGAGCCAGCCCGCGTTCTGCGCCGTGACGAGGTCCGTTCCGGTCATGAGCAAGACGAGATGAGTCGCAGCAATGCCAACCAGAAGTGTCAGGGGAACGCTCAAGGCTCCTGCCTTCAAGCTGCGCAGGATGAAAATAGCAGCGGCAATGAGCACCGACGCGCCAAGCTCAAACAACACGTTCGTATTGCCGGCAGTATATAGGACCTCAAGGCTGAGGGCGCGCCCGACGACGATCCCCAAGCCGCCTGACATCATCAACCAACCTGTCGCAGCCAGAAAACCGCCGATGACAGGGTATGGGATGAAGCGGATCGCATTGCCCGCGCGCAAGTAGCCAATAAGCCAGAGAACGATTCCCGTGGCGAGCGTCGTCATCGCCATCAGGGCCATCACAGGCGCCAGCAGATCGTCGGGCTCGCCAATCTGCGCCAGCTTGTTCAATAAAGAGGTGACCATGGCGGCCGTTACCGCCGCTGTCGCTCCGTCTGGTCCGGCGATGACAAACGGGAGGCGGCTGTTCATCGACATCACGAAGGCGCCCACGGCCATCGTAATGAAGGTGGCTGCGAGCCCATAGGACACCCAGGGGGTCAGGGGCGATGCAAAAATGAGATGCGCAAAAGTCAAGCCATAGGCTATGCCTACGACGCAACTGCACAGGCCTCCTGCCAAATCGCCCATTGCCGTCGAGCGTTGCGTCTCTAGCCAGCGGCGGATCGCGCCGCCACAACGTTCAATATGTCTCACCGCAACTCACTCAAATTTCCAAAAACTGCTGCCAGAACGAAACACCTTCTTCATCACGCAGCTTGCAGAATGAGAAAGTCGTCAGCTAGGCACACAAGGTAACACCATGTCCCCGCTCGGTGACATTCCCATGAACAGGCTGGCGCGGCTTTTGTCCAGATTCACTCATCAGACGAAGACCTTGATTACCATCTAACAGGCTTCGCCTTGTGTTTCTGTCTCGGCATTCCCCATTCCTACATAGGCTCAAAAGCCATACTTCAGGGAAAAGCACTTTTCTGGGGGCAGGCCATGTTTTTATACGGCGGAGAAGAACGGTACGGGTCATCTCAGCAAGCTTGTGGTTCTAACAGCTGTTTTTGCTGAGATGAAATCAGTATATTTTTGGATATTAATAATGCCTGGATTGAGCGATGACCATCTCAGCAGCCAAGCCCCCATCAACACTCG
>CANJPM010000044.1 GCA_947476075.1 Beijerinckiaceae bacterium | reverse complement strand
TTCTATCGCACCATGGGAACGGACGTGACTGTGGTGGAAGTGTTGCCGCAGATCATGCCGGTTGAGGATGCGGAGATTTCGGCCCACGCGCGCAAGCGTTTCGAGAAACAGGGCATGAAGATCCTCACCTCCACAAAAGTCGTGAAGGTTGAGAAGAAAGCCAATTCCGTCGTCTGCACTCTTGAAGACGACAAGGGCGCCAGGCAGACGCTGGAAGCCGAGCGCATGATTTCGGCTGTCGGCGTGGTCTGCAACACGGAAAATCTAGGCCTTGAAAAGCTGGGCGTGAAAATGGATCGCGGCGCCATCGTCACCGATGGGCTGGGCCGCACCAACATCCCCGGCGTCTACGCCATCGGCGACGTCGCCGGCCCGCCGATGCTCGCCCACAAGGCCGAGCACGAAGGCGTGCTGTGCGTGGAATCGATCAAGGGGCTGCATCCGCACGCGATGGAAAAGACCATGATTCCCGGCTGCACCTATTGCCACCCGCAGGTCGCCAGCGTCGGCATCACCGAGGCGAAGGCCAAGGAGCTGGGCATCGCCGTCAAAGTCGGCCGCTTCCCGTTCGCGGGCAATGGCAAGGCGATTGCGTTGGGCGAGCCTGAGGGTTTGGTGAAGACGATCTTCGACGCCAAAACCGGCAAACTGCTCGGCGCCCACATGATCGGCGCGGAAGTCACCGAACTGATTCAGGGCTATGTTGTCGCCATGAATTGCGAGACGACTGAAGAAGAGCTGCTGCACACGGTGTTCCCGCATCCCACGCTGTCGGAAATGATGCACGAGAGCGTGATGGATGCTTACGGGCGCGTCGTTCACGCGTGAACACGCTCATGCCCGGCGGTCGCGATCCTTATGTGGTTACGATCAAAACCAATCCCAAAATATCCCGCCGCCTGATTTGCTTTGCGCATGCAGGCGGCGGCGCTTCTTACTTCAGGCCATGGGCGGCGACCCTTCCAGATTGGATCGAGCTTTGCGCGATTCAATTGCCTGGTCGTGAAACCCGCTATTGCGAGCCGCTTCTGACATCGTTTGACGCCGTGCTTGAGCCTGTGGCGCAATCGCTGATGCGGCTCACCGACATACCCACGGCTTTGTTTGGCCATAGCTTCGGCGGCCTGCTTGCGTTCGCCGCCGCGCAAGGGCTTTCGGCGCAGGGACGCACGCCGCAATTGGTTGCGGTGTCTGCGGTCCGCGCGCCGCATTTGCCGGCCATTCGCTCATTGGCGGCTTTGCCTGACGCTGCTTTGTTGGCGGCGATTTGCGATCTTGGCGGCGTTTCAGGCGAGGCGTTGCAATATCCCCAATTGCTGCAATTGGCATTGCCGATCTTGCGCGCGGATTTCAACTGCGTGGAAAGTTATCGGCGCCCGCAGGCGCATGAGACGATCAGCGCAAGCCTGTGGGCGTGCGGGGGAGATTGCGACCAGGGGGTCGATGTAAAGTCGCTGTCTGCGTGGAGCGCTCACGCGGGCGCCGATTTCAAAATGCGATTATTCAGCGGCGGTCATTTCTATATCGCAGAGCATGGGCCGACGCTGCTTACTGAAATTGTAAACGCGCTGAAGGCGCAAGAATCTAGTTAGAGGCGTCTTCAAGCAATCTCTCCAGGTCATGAATGGTGACTTGTTGAATGTTGACGCTCACTGCTTTCGGCTCTTGGCATTTGGCGGCCAGCGCCATGCAAATATCCAGCGACGGCCGCGTACTATAAAAGAGCCATTGGGTTGCGTCTTCATTTACCGTTTCATCAAAGCTGATCGTCAAGTGCTCCAGCGTGAATGCGAAAGCGTCGAGCGGCAGCGAAAGGCCCAGCCCAATTGCTTTGATAAAAGCTTCCTTGAGCGTCCAAAACTTATAGAGAGCCTCGATCTGCGCCGGTGGCGGCAAGCTGCGCGTCGCTTCAGACTCAATTGACGCAAACAGGCGGTCAGCGAGCTCCTGATCCAGCTTGCCGATCTGGATGCGCTCGACATCAATGCCGATCATCATGTCATGGGCGAGAGCGACGGCGACAAACCCGCGCGTATGAGCAAGATTGAACGACAGGCTCGATGCCGCGTGGCTTTGCAGAATGAAAGGTTTGCCGTGCGCGCTGCGCTCAAATCGCCAGTCATTAGCCGCCAGAGGATAAACGCTTGAGAGCGAAGCTCTCTTCAAAGCATGCGCCGCGATATAGGTGGCGCGATCTTCCGCAAAGCGAAACTTCGTCGCCTGTACGCGCTCTTCATCGTCAAGAGCCGCCAGGAAACACGGGTCAAGCTGCGCATCTGCGTCAAAAGACAGCCAGCGGACTTCAATTCTGCTCTTGTCCAAAGGTGCGGCCCTGTTGAAGTGTTGACTGATCCCATTGTGGGACGCCTCTGCAATCTCCCGGTGGCGCCAGTTTGCGCGCCCGGCGGCCTCCAGTCAAAATCGTGCGCGGAAAGGGCGCCGTTTTCATAACAGCCTTGTGGCGTTTATGCGCGATTTGAAACAGTAGTTCTGAGCGTATATGGCGCCAGCACAGTGTAGCAGGCGCCGGGAACAGCAAATCATTTTATTAATCTTGCGATGACTTGCCGCGCATCGGGTTTTTGTGACGAGCGGGTTCACCATAAATATAAATCATAAAAAGTCTAATTTACCTGCGGTCCGAATTTACCCAAGGTCAAGCGTTGGTGTCATCCTTTTAAAAAATCATCAACTTTAAATAATTTATTCAAATGAGATTATTATAAGGATAAATAATATGAAGAGATTAAAATTATTGTTAATGAGCGGATTTGTTGTGCTGTCTGGAGCTGCTCAGAATGTTCTGGCTCAACAGAATAGCTCCTCACCCCCGTTATCGCAGACGCAGAAGCCTCCATTTGCAACCTCTCCAAGCGGATTTTTCTCGTATGGGGTCAAAACTCCGCGTGGAGAAAACCTCCGTATGGAGGTGACCTGGGAGGTGTCCAAATCCCAGCCGTCGAAGGAATCGGTACGAATTAGCGGTGCTGTGAAATACAAGAATGCGACCACAGGAAAGCTTGAAAGCCTGCAAATCGACGAAAACAAAAGCTACATCGATCACAGCGGTCGCTTGTATTTCGCACTTCCGACCATCAGCGAGAGGGTCTTTGGGCCTGTCGAGCTCGCCGCGGTCGAAAGCGCACGTCGCAAGAAGGCTGATGAGACTGCAAAAGAAGGCGCGCCTGATCCTGTAAAAAGCGATCTCGCCACGGCGGACGATAACAAGCCCTCGAAGGTGAGTGAGCCGAACAAGCCTGCTACGCCTTCAGCCGCGCAGGCCGATGAGGCGTCGCTGGATAATCCATCAAATGCAGACCTTCAATCGTCTGAGCGCGAGAGAATCTCCAGCGCAAATAATGGATCCAAGCCCAACGATATTTTTAAAACGGCGGGTGAGTTTACAGTCGGTAGATCGGTTGTAATCAAGTGGCGTCAATCTGCTTTTATAAAAGGAAATTATTATCCGCCTGGCTCAAAAGCAGTTTCTTTTGATCTTTACAAGGATGGGAAATATCAGACGGGCTGGGAGCATAAATGGCCTTCTTATATAGATAAAAATACCGGTTACGTACATATTAAAACAAGGGCCCCGAAGGGGGCTCTAAAAATTTCACATCAACCAAAAGTTTTCATAGTGTTGGGTTTGCAACACTCCTAGACGCTATCAATCAAATTAAGAAAGAAGAGAATCATTTAAGGAATACAAACAACCTTAAGCCTCTGCCGAATACCATGAAGAATAAAAATGGCGAGGTCGTTATGACCGCGGGTGGGCTTATCCTTGGGGGCCTTATACAATCGATAGGACATTATAACGTTGCTCACGCTCACAAGAAGAAGGACAGCGCGCTCGCCATGAGCACGTTTGATAACGTTCATCGGCTTCTGCAGCAGAAAAAGATGGGCTTTATGGTTCACCGCGTAGCTATCCATTCAGGCTTGAAGGTCGACCATCATCAAACACGTGGACGGTCTCTCGTGCAGGGTGAAACCTCGGCTGCAGGAGAAGCGAGAGGGCAGCAGAGGAATATCGATGCAGTCGTCGATAATACTCCTCCTGCGCCATGGCGGCGTGATGTAGCGAATCTGGTTATGAGGGTTGGCTTTGATTTGCAGCCGAGGAATTGGCAGCAAGTTGAAGTCAGGATTGCGATGCAAAATAGATTGAATGTTCAGGCTACCAGAAATGCATACGCAAATGATATTGCTGATTATTTGAATCGTCAGGATATCTTGTTTGTAAATGATAATGATCGTCTTCTTAGGTTCTGGATCCACAGGTACTTGACCGTTGCAAACAACCTGCGAAATGCCGATTTCAACGGGCTTGACGCTGCGCAAAGAGCATACCGCGACACTCGGAGAAATTTCATAACTTACCTGCGCGATGTTAACGATCTCAGAATAACGCCGGATGCATTCATGAACTTGCTTGATCGTATTCCTGGTTTTCAACATAATTTGGAGGGTCTCAGGGGCGCTGCAAACGAAGAGCTTTATCAAGCAATTCGATGCAGGGAAGCGCTGGCTTTGTTGCAGCGGAGAGGGTTTGTTCCACCTCACCTTCTGGAACACATTCTATATTTTATGACCACCATTACGGCACTTGGGGTCTGAGTATTTTGTAATGACGAGCGGCGTCCTGAATGCAGGGCGCCGCTTTTCATTGAAGCCTGCGTCTTGTTTCCGCCTTGTGAGTCATAATGCAGCATCAGCGCGTTTTAGGCGCAAACCGCCAAGACGCTTATCGACAACGTCAAGCTAGATCACTCCCCTCCCTTGGCTTGGCCCCCGCCATGCCTTACATAAGCAGACTACACGCACCAAAGCCCCGTCGGAGCTGCTATGGCCGTCGTCATCGACATTTTGAACAACGACCCGCGCAAGAAGGATGCTTCCGCGCGCCATCCCGAGAAGGCTCATCGGCCCGATCAGGAGGTTATGCGCAAGCCGGACTGGATTCGCGTCAAGGCGCCTGGGTCGCCGCAATATGCCGCCACGCGCGCGATCGTGAAGGAGCACAAGCTCGTCACGGTTTGCGAGGAGGCGGGCTGCCCCAACATTGGCGAGTGCTGGGAGAAGAAGCACGCCACGTTCATGATTATGGGTGACACCTGCACGCGCGCCTGCGCCTTTTGCAACGTCAAGACGGGCAAGCCTAACGCGCTTGATGACCATGAGCCCGAGAACGTCGCCGATTCGGTGGCCAAGCTCGGCCTGAGCCATGTCGTCATCACGTCCGTAGACCGCGACGATCTCGACGATGGCGGCGCCGAGCATTTTGCGCGCACCATTCGTGCGCTGCGCGAGCGTTCCCCACAGACCACGGTCGAGATTTTGACGCCCGATTTTCTGCGCAAGCCCGGCGCGCTTGAGATTGTTGTGGCGGCGCGTCCTGACGTGTTCAACCACAATCTTGAGACTGTGCCCTCGAATTATCTGACCGTGCGCCCCGGCGCCCGCTATTTCCACTCCGTTCGGCTGTTGCAGCGCGTGAAGGAGCTTGACCCGACGATTTTCACCAAGTCCGGCATCATGGTCGGCCTCGGCGAAGAGCGCAACGAAGTGTTGCAGCTGATGGACGATCTGCGTTCGGCCGAGGTCGATTTCCTCACCATCGGGCAATATCTGCAGCCGACGCGCAAGCATCATCGGGTGGTCGATTTCGTCACGCCCGACGAGTTCAAATCATATGAGACGCTGGCGATGGCGAAGGGCTTCCTGCTCGTGTCCTCCACGCCGCTGACGCGCTCCTCGCACCATGCGGGCGAGGATTTCGCGCGCCTCAAGGCGGCGCGGCTCGCCAGGCTTTCAGCCTGAAGCTGTTTTGATCGGGGAGTTCCCATGAGCGCGATTCCGCTGTTCCACCTTGCTTTCCCGGTCGACGACATCGCGCAGGCGCGTCGCTTTTACGGCGGCCTGCTCGGGTGCGCCGAAGGGCGGAGTGCGCCCAATTGGGTGGATTTCGATTTTTACGGCCACCAGATTGTCGCCCATCTGGCGCCCGAGGAATGCGGCGCCAAAAAGACAAGCGCGGTTGACGGCCATGACGTGCCTGTTCGCCATTTTGGCGCCATTCTGCCTATGGACGAATGGGAGGCTTTGGCGAAGAGGCTTACCGCAGCAGCGGTTTCATTCATCATCGAGCCGCATGTGCGCTTCAAGGGCGAGGTCGGCGAGCAGGCGACGATGTTCTTCCTCGATCCGTCGGGAAATGCGCTTGAGTTCAAATCCTTCGCCGATATGAGCCAGGTCTTCGCCAAATAGCGCGATCTTGACCTTATGTATGCCGGATGGGCGCTGCGTTCTGAAGCCTGATGTTGCTGAAGCGTAATCCTGGATGCCCCCTTGCAGGCTGTCGCATTGGCGCTGGCGTGCTATAGCGCCCGGCATAAGGGCTCCAGCGCCAGTCATCCAACAGGGCTTCCATGCCGTCTTTCCGCACCACCCGCCGTGTTCGCCATTCGGCGGCTGAGATGTTCGAGCTTGTCGCCGACGTCGAGAAATATCCGCTCTTTTTGCCGCTGTGCACGGGCTTGAAGATTCGCAAACGCGCGCAGGATGAGCAGGGGCGCGAGGTGCTCACCGCCGATATGTCCGTGGGCTACAGGGCTGTTCGAGAAACCTTCACGAGCCGCGTGGTGCTTGACCGCACCTCGATGGAGATCCACGTCACCTATATCGACGGCCCGTTCAGCAAGCTTGATAATCGCTGGACGTTTCGCGATGTGGAGAATGGAGCAGGCGCCAAAAGCTGCGACGTGCTTTTTTTCATTGATTACGAGTTCCGAAACCGCATGCTCGGCGTGCTGATGGGCGGCATGTTCGAGACTGCGTTCCGCCGGTTTGCAGAAGCCTTCGAGCGCCGCGCCGATATTGTTTATGGGCGGCGGGCGATTGGCTTGGCTTCAAGTTGAGCCTGCTGCGCAGGGCTTTTCTGGCGCTCGCGCTCCTTGCTGCGCCCGCTGTCGCCCATGCGCAAAACGCACTTCCCGCGCGCATTACGATCCTCGTCGGGTTTGGCCCGGGGCAGGGGAACGATCAGCCCGCGCGGCCTGACGGCGCGTCGGCGGTTGCAAGCCGCATCTCGCCGGATATGAGCTTTGACCAGAGCGCGCGCTTTCTGGCGCGCCACCTCGGGCGGTTGTTGCCCGGAGGCGTCATGGTCGAGGCGCGCTATGCGCCGGGCGCCGCCGGATTGCTGGCCGCTGCAACGCTCGCCCGGGCGCCCGCTGACGGCTCGGTGCTGGCGTTGCTGTCGCCCAATGTCGTGCAGGCCTCGGCGCTTGGTCTTGCCGGCGGCCGTTTTGATGCGCGGCGCTTTGGGTGGATAGGTGGGCTGGCGAATGAAGAATGGGCCTGCGTCAGCGTCCGCGGCAAAACAGCTGCTGGGCAGGGGCTTTTTGTGGGGAGTTTGGGCGCAGGCTCGCGCAGCGACGTGCATGGACGAGCCTTTGCAAACGCCTTGTCGCCGCAGCTCAAGGTGATTCCCGGTTATTCCAGTCGCGGCGAACTGGCGCGCGCGCTGGAAAGCGGCGAGATCGACGCCGCCTGCGGCTGGCCGATGCGCGATCTTGAAATGCGGCGGCTCGATTGGCTGACAAGCGGGCGCATGGAGATCTCCGCCCTGCTGGCGGGCGTCGCCAGCGGCGATTGGGTGCATGCTGCGGGGCCGGACTCGCGGCCGCTGCTTGAGGCGCTGGCCAGCGAATCAGATTTCGCCTGGACGCTTGCGGGGCCGCCCGGCCTCGATGGTCAAAAGCTGGCGGATTTGCGCGCAGCGTTCGAGGGGTTGGTCGGCGATCGCGCCGCATTTGAGGACGGAGCCCGCGTCGGCGTGGCGCTGAGCCCGGTTCCCGCCGAAATCATAGAGGCGCGTGTCGCCGCGCTGCATGGGCTGGACGGGGCAACGCGCAATGCTTTGCTGAAGCTGATTGCGCCGCCTTAACGGGCCGCAGCAACAGGCCGCTTGCATCAACGTCCGACTGGGGGCAGTTTCTGCAATATCGCGTTTCCGGGCGCTGCATGGCGAGACGTACTCATGTTCAAGGCTTATCGCGTCGGTGTTTTGTTTGTAGCCGCTTGGGTTTGTCTGACCGGCTTTGCTCAGGCTCAGGATTTCCCGGTTCGGCAGATCCACGCAATCATAGGCTTTCCTCCCGGAAGCGGCGCGGACGTTCTGGGACGGTATTTCAGTCGCAAGCTCTCTGACCTGGCGGGCAAGCCTGTGGTGGTGGACAACCGCCCTGGCGCCACCAGCAATATCGCGCTGGGGCTCGTAGCCAAGGCAAAACCGGATGGGTACACGATTTTGTATTCCGCGAACTCGAACATGGCGGGAAGCCGCTTTCTGTTCAAGGATCTGCCATTCGATACCCAGAAGGACTTTCTGCCGATTGCGCAATTGACGCAGACGACTTTCATTTTGGTGGTGACGCCCGACAGTCCTGCCCAATCGGTCGGCGATCTCACCAAAATGCTGCGCGACAACGCCCGTATGAAATACGGCTACACCAACCAGACGTCCCAACTGGCCACTGAATTTTATGTGAGCCTGATCGGCGCCAAGCCGACGGCTGTGTCCTACCGCTCCGGCTCCGACACAATCCCCGATCTCGCACAGCGGGCCATCGACTTTACGGTGATGGATGGGACATTCGGTTCTACGCAGGTCAAGTCCGGGCGGATTCGTGCGCTCGCCGTTACGACAGCTGAACGTCACCCCGCTTTGCCGGGCGTGCCCACCATGCGCGAGGCGGGAATCGCTGATTACGACGAGTTTGCATCCTGGTGGTCGGCGTGGGCTCCGGCGGGTACGCCAAAACCAATCATCTCCAAACTTGCAGGCTGGTTTGACCAGATCACGCGCAGTGAGGAAACACGCGAATTTCTCGCTGGGATCGCCGGTTCGCCACAGTTTGGCGGGCCGGAGGAGACGGCTGCGCGGCTTGAGCGCGAAATCGCCAAATGGGGCCGTGTGACCAAGGCCGCAGGCATTGAACCGCAATAAAAGCGGGGCTTTTTAAGGTGGGCTTTGAGCGGTTTTTTAGACGGACTTGCATTCCGCTCCCCGCTCCACTAGAAGCGCCCTGCAATCCACAGGCGGATTTTTTGCGTCCCTGATTCAAGGGTCGCTCCGGTGACGGGTCTTCCCGTCTACGATCCGCCGAGGCACAACCGGAGAACAAGCATATGGCACTTCCCGATTTCACGATGCGTCAGCTCCTCGAAGCCGGCGCGCATTTCGGTCACCAGTCGCATCGCTGGAACCCGAAAATGGGCCCCTACATCTTCGGCGCCCGTAACAACATCCACATCATGGACCTCGCCCAGACGGTTCCGTTGCTGCATCAGGCCCTCAAGGCGGTGTCTGATACGGTTGCCCGCGGCGGTCGCGTTCTGCTCGTCGGCACCAAGCGCCAGGCGGCTGATTCCATCGCTGAAGCGGCAAAGCGCTCGGCCCAGTATTACATCAACGCCCGGTGGCTGGGCGGCATGTTGACGAACTGGAAGACCATTTCCGGCTCGATCCAGCGCCTCCGCAAGGTCGACGATCTGCTGGACGCCGGCGCTGTCGGCCTCACCAAGAAAGAGCGCCTGATGATGTCGCGCGAGCGCGACAAGCTTGAGCGCGCTCTTGGCGGCATCAAGGACATGGGCGGCGTGCCCGATCTGATCTTCGTGATCGACACCAACAAGGAACAGCTCGCCATCAAGGAAGCCAATCGACTTGGAATCCCGGTCGCCGCGATCCTTGATTCGAACTGCGATCCCGACGGCATCACCTATCCGGTCCCGGGTAACGACGACGCCGGTCGCGCTATCCAGCTTTATTGCGACCTGATCGCCCGCGCCGCCATCGACGGCATCTCGCGCGGACAGGGTTCGAGCGGCGTGGACACCGGCGCTTTTGAAGCTCCGGTCGAGGAAGAGGTTGTGGCCGAGAGCGCCGAGCCGATCTTCACGTCGACCGAGACGTTTGAACTGCTCGCCGCCCCGCGCGGCGCCCCCGACGATTTGGCCAAGCTGCCCGGCGTTGGTCCGCAGATCGTCAAGAAGATCAACGAAGCCGGCCTGTTTCATTACTGGCAGATAGCTGCGATGACTGACGCAGATGTGGCCAAGCTAGATGTGGACCTGAAGCTGAGCGGTCGTATGGCTCGCGACAAGTGGGTTGAACACGCCCGCACGCTTCTGGCCGGCTGATACGGACTTTTTGCTGGTAGAATTTATGGCGCGCGCAGCTTTTGCTGCGCGCGTCATCTCAATATAAAATCCCCGGTATATATCTTCCCATATCCATCTCAATGGACGCGCTTCGTGCGCGCATTCCGAAAGGACGATCTCATGGCCACGATCACCGCCGCGATGGTGAAGGACCTGCGCGAAAAGACCGGCGCCGGCATGATGGACTGCAAGTCTGCGCTGACGGAAGTTGACGGCGACATCGAAGCCGCTGTGGACTGGTTGCGCAAGAAGGGCCTGAGCAAGGCCGCCAAGAAGTCCGGTCGCGTGGCCGCCGAGGGCGTCGTTGCAGTGTCGGTTTCCGGCAAGCGCGGCGTCGCCGTCGAAGTTAATTCCGAGACCGACTTCGTGGCGCGCAACGCCGACTTCCAGTCGCTCGCCCGCAACATTGCAGGCGTCACGCTGGCCAGCGGCCAGACTGACGTTGAGGCTATTCTCGCCTCCGCCTATCCTGCTGGCGGCAATGTGTCCGAGGCCGTCGCAAATTCCATCGCCACCATTGGCGAGAACATGACGCTGCGTCGCGCCGCAATGGTCGAAGTTACGGACGGCGTCGTGGGCATGTACGTTCACAACGCGATCTCCGAAGGACAGGGCAAGATTGGCGTTCTGGTCGCTCTTGAATCCAAAGGCGACGTCGCCGCTCTTGGCGCTCTTGCTCGTCAGATCGCTTTGCATGTGGCCGCCACGGGCCCGCTTGCTCTGGACGCCTCGGGGATGGACCCGGCAGTCGTTGAGCGCGAGAAGAACGTGCTGCGCGAGAAGAACGCCGGCAAGCCCGCGAACGTTCTTGAGAAGATCGTCGATTCCGGCCTCAAGAGCTATTTCAAGGAGGTCTGCCTCCTCGATCAGCCCTCCATTCACGCCGAGCACAGCAACAAGACCATTGGTCAGGTTGTGCTGGAAGCTGGCAAGTCTGTCGGCGGCGACGTAGCTCTGAAGGCCTTCGTCCGCTACGCTCTTGGCGAAGGCATCGAGAAGGCTGACGCTCCGGACTTTGCGGCTGAAGTGGCCAGCATGGCCCGCTAAGCTGACTTAATGAGATACTTTAAGAAGGCGGCCGAGAGGCCGCCTTTTTCTTTTGGTGCAGAGCTTTGCGGATGTTGCGTCTCCCGGCGCCGCGGGACCGCAATCCATTACCGCTCTTCGAGCGCCTCACGCATAGCGGCGACGATGGCCTCCGGCGGCTGCGCGCCCGAGAGGCTCATTCGGCCGTCGATGATGAAAAACGGCACCCCGTTCACACCGATGCTCTGCGCTTTCTCAATGTCGGCGCGCACGGAATCCTTGTCGTCGTCCGAGCCAAGTCTCACCCCTACAGCGGCCCCATCCATTCCGCAGGCTGCGGCGGCGCGGGCGAGCACGTCCGGGTCGCCCACATCCGCGCCTTCCAGAAAATACAAGGCCAGCAGACGCTCTTTCACGAGATCCTGCACGCCTGCCTCTCCCGCCCAGCGGATGAGGCGGTGGGCGTCGAGCGTGTTTGGCGAGCGGGTGATTGCGTCGAACTTGAAGGCTATCCCGGCCTCGGCGCCGACAGCGTTCAGGCGGTTATAGATCTCGGCCGCTTTCTCGGGGGAGAACTTGCGCGCGAGATATTCGGAGCGCGCGATGCCGCCTGGCGGAATGGTGTCGTCGAGTTGATATGGTCGCCAGCGAACGACGATGTCGAGGTCCGGCGCCAGCGCGCGCGCCGCCTCCAGTCTGCGTTTGCCTACAAAGCACCATGGGCAGACTACGTCCGACACCACGTCGATTTCGATCTGCGTGCGGGCGCGCTCGGAATGATCAGCCTGAGACATGGTTTTCAGCTCCAGAGACTGCTGCGCCCGACAGCACAATGTTGGCTGCGCCGTTGGATCTGGCGTTGCGTTCAAAACTCACGGCGGTGATGTTGGCGCCGTCGATGCTGAGCGCATGGGTCGTCGCCCCAATTGGAGCGGGCGCTCCGTCCCGCTGGCGGACTTGGGCGATCGCCGCCTGCTCTCCAATCGCCAGCAGGTCGATGAGGGCAGGACCGCGCGTGGGACGCGCGAGCAGGGGTCGCGGATGGTCCGCCATGTCATGCGGGCTGGCGCAGCGCCCCATCAGCGTGACGGAGACCAGACGCGGCCCGTCGAGCAGTCCTGATTCGGACAACGGCCCCAGCAAGGCGCCGGGCGCGATCAGATGCGAGGGCCCAAGCGAATCCACCAGCGCGACAAGAATTGCCCCGTTGAACGGCCCGTGCAGCACGAGCGGGGCGCCGCTGACGAGAGCTGCGATTGGGCCGGCGATCAGACCGGCAAACCGCGCCGGCGCCAAAGTGGACAGAATGGGCGAGCGCGCCAGAACGCCAGCCCGCGTTATGAAATCGAGAGCCGCCGCCGCAAGCGTGCGCTGACTGTGAAAGCAGGCGGCGCCGTCGTCGTCGAAGGTTACGATGGCGCCTTTGCGCACGGCGGCTGCATTCAGTGCAGCTCCTTGGGGAACAGCTGCGCGGGGGGCGGTCGCGCATTGCTGCGCGATCAGCTCCAGCGGCGCGATCCCATCGGCGTCGGCGGCTTGTGTAAAATCGCCAAGCCCGGCCAACACGCGCACGGTCTCGATTTGTGCGCCGGCGTTCATCAAGCCCGTAAAACCGCGCCCGACCGCATCGCGTTCTGCGCAGAGTGCGATGGCGTTGACGCTATTGGCGGCGTGAACCAGCGTCGCGATTTCGCACGCCCCCGGCAGCAGCGCCACGTCGAGCCCGGCGCGAAGGGCGCCCAGAAGCGCGACCAGCGGCGCGGTCCGGGCGCCAGCAATAATCAGCACGCATTCGCTTGCCTGCGCGCCCACCGCCACCCAGGCGGCTGCGGTACGGCTGACCAGGGCGTCAAGATCGGCGAAGGTGAGGGCGGAAGGGGCATCCAGCTGGCCATCGCTGAGGGCGATGCGCTGCGGGCGCACGCGCGCGCCGTTGGTCAATAGCGCGTCGAGATCAAAACCGGCCAAAGGATCGCGCACAGGAGGCGTCACGGTTTGCGTCTCCACCATGCGTCGAGCGTGGCGCCAAAAAGGGGCGCTAAAAACTTCGGCGAAGTCTTCGGGCGCTCCAGCTCGGCAGAATGGGCGAACCATTGGTGCGAGGAATGAAACAGCGGCACGATATAGAAGCCCGACAGCAATACGCGGTCAAACGCGCGCACTGCGGCTGCATAATCTTCCCGCGAATCTACACTGACAATCTTCGCCATCAGCCCGTCGAGCGCCGGTGAGGCTGCGCCTGCGAGATTGAACGAGGATTCCTGTTTGGCGGCCATTGAAGACCAGCGATTGCGCTGTTCGTTGCCAGGCGAATTGGACGCGATCCACGTACCCATCATCATGTCGAAATCAAACTTCTGGCGCCGACGTTGATATTGCACTTCGTCAACGCTGCGCACGCGCGCGTCAATGCCGATGCGGCGCAGGGAGTTTGAATAGTTCAAAGCCAGGCGCTCTTGAGAGCGGTCAACGACGAGGATCTCAAAGCCAAATGCATCGCCACGGTCGTTGCGCAGGGCACCGTCCTGAAGCGACCAGCCGGCTTGCTTGAGCAGTGCGAGCGCTTTGCGAGCATTGTCGCGGTCTCGCCCGGTTCCGTCGCTGCGAGGAGGCGTTAAATCCCCAGCCATGGCGTCAGCCCGCACGGCGCCGGGCCATTGGGCGAGCAAAGCGCGCTCGCGTTCATCGGCTGGCCGGCCTGTTGAGGCCAGTTCAGTCTCGTCGAAAAAACTGCGCGTGCGCTGATACAGGCCGCCGTAAAGATTGACGTTGATCCATTCAAAGTCGAACGCATAGCCAATAGCCTCGCGCACGCGAACATCTTTGAATTTTTCGCGCCGTGTGTTGAACGCGAAGCCGATCATGCCCTTGGCGCCGCCAACAGGCTCGCTTTGCTTGACGATGCGCCCATCGCGCAGACTTGGAAAATCGTAGCCGGTGAGCCAGCGTGTCGGATTGGTTTCATCGCGATAATCCACCAGCCCGCCTTTGAGGGCTTCATAGAGGCTCGCGGAATCGCGGAAATACTCGATGCGGATTTCGTCGAAATTATAAAGCCCGCGATGAATCGGCAGATCCTTTGCCCAATAATCCCGGTTGCGCTCCAGCCGCAGCGATTCGCCGGGTCGCACTTCCGAGATCACATAGGGGCCGGAGCCGATGGGGGGCGTCAGGGTAGCGTCGTCAAATCGCTCAACGTTTGTGGCGTGCCTGGGAAGAACCGGCATCAGCGCCAGGCCCAGCGGCAATTCGCGGTCGTTGGCGTCGGTCAGATCGTAGCGCAGCGTGTGCGCGTCCAGCGCCTCGATGGATTTAACCATGCCGTAGGCGGCGCGATGTTGCGGGCGTCCGCGCGTCTTCAGCAGGTTGAAAGTAAACAGCACGTCGTCGGCGGTGACAGGCGCGCCGTCCGAGAATTTTGCGCGCGGGTTAAGCCGGAAAATCACCCATGTGCGCGCGGCGTCTGTCTCGATGCTTTCTGCAATCAATCCGTAAAGGGTGAACGGCTCGTCTCCCGAGCGCGCCATGAGAGGCTGAAACACGTTGCCGTTGAGGCCTTGCGCGGCAGTGCCGGATTTCAGATTGAAGGGGTTCAGGCTGTCGAACGCCCCCTGAAAACCAATTGAAAGCCGCCCGCCTTTCGGCGCGTCAGGGTTCGCATAGGGCAGGTGGGTGAAATCTGCGGGCAGGGCTGGTTCGCCGTACATGGCGACGCCATGGCGCGGCCCGGAACTTTGCGACCACGCCGACGACGCGCAGACGAGCAAAGCAGCGCTGAAAAGGGCGCGAATCGCGGCGGCTTCAATCGAGGCTAACATCATGGTCGGAACAATAAAGGAGGCTGGGGCGTGCGTCGATGCAGGGAGCGTGGCAGGCAGCGCATGGACACCATGCGCTAACCCTTTGGCGCGGATGTTGGCGGATGACGAAAGGTCGGGTGACTGGACCGTAAATCAATTGTGGCGGATGGTGTCGGAACGGTCTATGAGGCGCGGGTCAATATCTCGCCTTATTCTCGCGCGAAGAGAAGCGTCGCCTTTGATGCGCTGAGCGTGGGCGTCGCGTGTTAATATCCGAATTTGCTACAGCCCTGCGCTCATCCGGCGACCGGGGTATCGAAAGGAACGTTCATGTCGATCATTTCCAAGCGCACAGCCGCAGCCGCGCTGGCGATTTGCGTCGCATTGTCGGGTCAGGCTTTTGCGCAGCAGCCAGCTCCGGCGCCGGCGCAGCAGCGCAAGCCCGCTGCGCAACCGGCCGCCCCTGCGGCGACGCCTGCGCCCGCGGCGCCTGCCGCCCAGAGCAACCGCGTTGAATTGATAGCCACCCAGCCGGAATGGACCAAAGTCTGCGGCAAGGACGAGGCCGCCAACAAGGAAATTTGTTACACGACCCGCGATTTCGGACAGGCCGCCGATCAGGCGCCGGTTCTGGCCGTCGCAATTTACGACGTGAAGGGCGACGAACAGCGGATCGTGCGCCTCCTTCTCCCCGTCGGGCTGATGTTGCGTCCCGGCTTCCGGTTCTCGGTGGACAAGGGCGCTGCGATTGAAGGCAATTATGAGATCTGCTTCCCCAACGGCTGCTTCGCTGAGGCGCGCGTCAAGGGCGCAACGCTCGACACGATGAAGAAGGGCTCAATGCTCAACGTCAACGTGAAGAACCAGGTCAACAACGAGGTGATCTTCGTTGTGCCGTTGTCTGGCTTCGGCAAGGCGTTCGACGGCGCCGCCATCGATCCCAAGGTGCTCGAAGAGCAGCAAAAGCAATTGCAGGCTGATCTTCAGAAGCGCGCCGACGAGGAGCGCAAGCGGCTTGAGGGTGCGATTGCTGTCCCCGGCGCGCCCCCGGCTGCCGCGCCCAGGTAAGGCGCAGGTTTAGGGCGCAAGGTCTTCTGCAAATACAAAAGCCCGGGCATGAAGCCCGGGCTTTTTTGTTGAACGACAGGCGCACCTTTAATGCCCTCTCGCGCCTTTCATCTGATAACGGCCATCATCCCTGCGCACGAACGTTTCGTTGACTTGCGGATGACGCACGGGCTCGCCGCTGTCGTCGGCCAGCAGGTTCTGTTCGGAGACATAGGCGACGTATTCCGTCTCCGCATTCTCGGCGAACAGATGGTAATAGGGCTGATCTTTGCGCGGGCGCGTCGATTCAGGAATCGAAAGCCACCATTCCTCGGTGTTGGCGAATTCCATATCGATGTCGAACACGATGCCGCGGAAGGGGTGCTTGCGATGCCGCACCACCTGACCAATGGAGAATTTCGCGTTCCGGAGCTTTACTGGACCGTTCATGACGCGAGACCTATCGCGGGCGGCGCTGGCGCGTCAACGGTAGAGTTGGTCAGCAGGGATTGGGGCAAAAATTTTACCAGGTTCCACGGGCAAGGTGCGCCTTGCACCGCACGCAGTCCAGATTGGGGCTATTGCTCCCCCCTCTCGTGGAAGAGGGGAAAGAGCATGGCTTGTTCGGCTGTTATCGCGCAGCCGCGCTGTGCGCCGCCTTCGCGTTGATCTTCTGTTCAGCCATCTTGCTCAGAAGAGCGTCGGTTTTCTCAGCCTCTTTCAGAGAAATGTCGAGCATCCGCACAGCGTCGTTCAATCCCAGCTGTTTAGCCCATGCCTTGAGGGTGCCGTAGCGGGTGATCTCGTAATGCTCCACCGCCTGCACAGCGCCCAGAATGCCTGCGTCCAATGCGTCGCTGCCGGCGAAATCCTCGATCAGCTCTTCGCTTTCATCAAGGATCGCCTTCATCGCCTCGCAATTCTTGCCCTGCGGGCGCTTGCCGATGGATTCGAACACGTGCTCCAGACGCTCGATCTGCGCTTCAGTCTCAGATTCATGATTGTGGAACGCCTGCGCCAGCTCCTTCGAATTTATGTTTTTGACGATCTTGGGCATTTTGCGCAGAATCTGGCGCTCTGCGTGGTAGACGTCTTTCAGGGTTTCGTGAAAGAGATCCTGCAATGTTTTGCCTGCCATAATGCTTCTCCACGTGTGGTCGCTGATCACCTAATGAGAAAAGGCCGCAGGCGGTTCCGAGCTTAGTGCGGGCTTGCGCGCGCGTTCGCGCTGCCTCAGCATGACTCCATGATCCAGACGCCTGAATTGCTGACGACGCGCGAAATGGCTGAGGCCGACCGCCTGAGCATCGATGCGGGTGCGCCCGGGACGATGCTCATGGAGGCGGCCGGCGTCGCAGTCGCCGATAGCGCGCGGGCGGCTTTGCTAAGCAAGGGTGGGCGCCGCGTTCTTGTGCTGTGCGGCCCTGGCAATAATGGCGGCGATGGTTTTGTGGCGGCGCGTATTCTCGCCCGTGAGGGGTTCGACGTCGTCGTCGGCGCTCTTGCCGACAGCTCGAGCCTGAAGGGCGATGCGGCTTGGGCGGCCAGTGCGTGGACCGGGCCGACATCGCCAATCGGGGAGGTCGATTACGCGGACGCGAGCTTAGTGATCGACGCCTTGTTTGGCGCTGGTCTCGCCCGCGATCTGGACGGGCCTGCGCGCGCCGCCGTCGAGCGGCTGAACGCATGGCGCAGGAAATCCGGCGCTTATGTGGTCGCCGTGGACGTTCCCTCAGGTCTTGACGGGGATACGGGCCAGATGCGCGGGTTGAGCGTGGTCGCCGACGAAACCGTGACATTTTTTCGCCTC
>CANJPM010000043.1 GCA_947476075.1 Beijerinckiaceae bacterium | reverse complement strand
GGAGCGGGGGATTGCGCGGACGCAAGTTCGGCTTGCGGGTCAGCGGCTTCTTTATCAGGCAAGGTTTTTTTGTTCGCAGGCAAGGGCGTGCGGTCGGCGGCGAGCGCGAGCTGGCGCTCGACCAATCTGCGCGCGACGTAATCGGTCATGGCGTCGACGATGGGCTCAATGGCCTCGCCCTCGGCCAGCAGAACGCGTCCATGGCGCGTTTCCTGAATGAAACGATAGTTTCTGCGGTCATGCGCCATTTCGACGAAGGCGATCATGTCGATGAAGAGACGCGGGCGCTCGCCTTGCGTGATGCCGGCGTCAAACAATTCCATCTCCGCCGGCGCCTGCGCGAGAATGGGTTTGAACGCGTCAAACAGCATTTCAAGGCGGGCGATCTCGGCGCCGCGCAATTCAGCCACAACGTGGGAACGCTCGGCCTGCTCGACGCGGGCGCGCCGCACGGCGCCCTTAAGGGCGCCAGCGTCGTCATCCTGTCGGGCTTCGCGCTTGGGTTGATCCACGCGGCTTCGCTTTCGTTGCAAACGGACAATGGGTTAACGCAAGTTTCAGTATACCTGCGGCGTTTGAGCGAGCCGAGTCGAAGCGCTCAATATGGTGAGCAATTATGGCTAAAAAATCTCGTTAAGCGCGACGGACTGAGCGCCATTCGGTCCGTTGCCCCTTGGCGTTCCGGCGCAAGCGTGTAGTCTGCATCAGGCAGGAGCCGGTACAGGCGCCGCATTCGGAGGGATTATGGTTCACGCACTCATCCGCGCATTCGGCGCGCTGGTTCTCACTTCGACGCTGGGCGCAACAGGCGCTGATGCCCAGGGCACCGCTGATTATCCCAACAAGCCGGTTCGATTCGTCGTCTCTGCGGCGGCGGGCGGCGGCAATGATTTCATAGCCCGCATCGTGGCCGAGCGGCTGCAAAACAAGTTCGGCCAGACCTTCGTGATCGAGAATCGCCCAGGCGCCGGCAACAACCTCGCGGCCGAATATGTCTATCGCCAGCCCAACGACGGCTACACGATGCTGGTGTCGCCGCCGGCGCCGCTCGTAGTGAATTCGGCTTTGTTCAAGGATCTGCGCTTCGAGGCCGACAAGCTGGAGCCGGTCTCGATCTCCTCCTACATCCCCAATGTGCTGGTGGTGCGCGGCAATGCCCCGTGGAAGACGGCGCAGGAGTTTTTCGCCTACGCCAGGGACAATCCGGGCAAGCTGAATTACGGTTCACAGGGCAATGGCACCACGGGCCATCTGACCGCTGCGCTGATGGAGATGATGCTGGGCGTCAAGCATGCGCATGTACCCTATGGCGGCGCCGCGCCCGCACTGAACGATCTGGCCGCCGGCCATATCGATTTCATGTTCGCAGACATCGGCACCGTGCTGCCGCTGTCACAAGGGGGACAATTGCGTCTGCTGGCCGCCACGACCAAGGTTTCGCCCGCCGCCGCCAAGGGCCTGCCCACAATCGCCGAGGTTGGCTATCCCGACCTCCTGTCGGATACGTGGACGGCCTTCACCGCGCCTCCGGGCACGCCGCTGGCGATCCGCGAAAAGCTGTCGGCGGCCATTCGCGAGGCTATTTTCTCCGATGTCGTGAAGGCGAAAATTGACCCCGTAGGCGTCGAGCCATGGGGCCTCAACCCTGCGGAGATGGCCGCGCTTGTGAAGACAGAGCGCGAGCGCTGGACCGGCGTGGTCACAAAGGCCAACGTCAAACTGCAATAATCAATCGCCAATCTCGCCCGGCGGCACGAACGCGCCATCGTCGCGCAACATGCCGCCGCGCGGGACCGGCGCCCGCAACATCTGCGGCGGCGCGCCAAGGCCCAAGGTTCCAGTTCCCGGCGAAGAATTGCGGCCATAAGAGCCGCCATAGGAATTGGCCAGGCTCGCCACCGAGAGCGTGCGCGCCTGCGGCGCGGGCGCGGTCCCGCCGATCAGCGCCACAGGGCGACCGGGGATTTGCTGCGCCGTCGTCAACCTTCCGGGCATCGCGGCTTGCGCCAGCGTTTGCCCGCCGCGCATTTTGGCGCGCGCAATTTCCAGCTCGGGCTCGATCATCGGCGGATCAGGCAGGTCGTCGCGGCGCGGCGCAGGCTTGATGTCCTTGATGATGGGCCGGCAATACCGGCGCGGCCCCGTGGACGTGGCGCCGTGCATAGCCAAATCGACGTGGAAATGATCGTAATGCAGCGCGTTTGAACCTGGTCCCAGCACCGTGGTGAAATGCTCGCAGGCGCCCGCATGCGTCTCGCGCAGGAACGCCTTCTCCTGCTCCTCGCCACGGCTCCAGCCGCCACCCACAGCAATTTTACGCCCATCGGCCAGATGAAAGCCGCCAATGTCCAGCGCATTGCCAAAAGCGTGCTCAGACAGCTTGGCGCCGCGCTGGTTGTTGATCGGACGACATCCGTATGAGCCCAGCGAATCAATCTGCGTCACCGGCTGGCCAAAGCGCGCCAAAGCAGCTGGCTGCACCACACTCTCCAGCCAATTCTCCAGCGCCTCTGTGACCGGGCAACCAAGAACCGCCTGGGTGTTGAATGCGACCGTCCCACCGGTAAGCCCGGTAATTTTCAGCGGCTGGATCAGGCCGCAAATACCTGGTCCGCTGATCTCGCGCGCCGGCTGCACATAAGCGGAAGCGCGCACGGCTTTGCGCGCAAGGCATTCCTTCTCCGCAGCATCACGCCACGGCGGACGCTGCTGCGAGCCAAAGAAGCCGCAACCGGGAAGAATCGCAAGAATGCCGGCGATCACGACGAAGGGAAAAACGCTACGCGCCATGCCATGAACAAGCGCGCAATTGGTTAAGCTGACTTAAAAGATGAAGGTTAACGCGTTTATTTTGAACAGGGCGCCATCATGGACGCGCGCGTTCTCTTGCGCACAGGCGCAGCGCTAATGGCGAACATTCAGGCGCAGCAAGATGCGCGCGGTCCATATCGCGGGCGCATAAAAAAACGCCCCGTCTTTCGACGGGGCGTTCTGAATGCGCGCCTGAAAAAATCAGACCTGCTGGATCGCTGAGAGAATCCAGCCCTTCGGGCCTGCGTCATGGCCGCGTACGAAGGTCCAGACTTCCGTAATTTCCTGCGGCTTGGTGAGGTCGCCTTC
Organism: Beijerinckiaceae bacterium; assembly: GCA_947476075.1. GTDB lineage: Bacteria > Pseudomonadota > Alphaproteobacteria > Rhizobiales > Beijerinckiaceae > Terripilifer. The sequence goes on along the minus strand of CANJPM010000043.1, from coordinate 15,145 downwards.
GACCACCTTGCCAGCCTCGTTCACCAGCGCATCGATCATCTCGAAGCGCATCGCGACCGTGGCGTATTCACCGGAATTCTCGGACCAGGCTTCCGAAAGGTCGCCCTGCAGCAACTTCACGTTGCCGCTCTTGGCCTGAAGACCGCGCGCCTGCTGCTCGGCGATGTCGGCTTCGAAATAGCCGGCCATTTCCGCAGTGGCGATGCGACGCAGGTAAGGCGCATCCTCGTTGGCGTAAGCCTGCTGGATTTCGCCCAGAAGCTTCTCAAACGCCTCAAAGTCGGCGCCATCGAGCTTCAGCGGACGGGTCTGCTCGCCGAACGCGCCCGAAGAGCCAGTACCTGCGCTGGAGCTTTCGCTAGCGCTTGCGCCGCCAGCGAGGCCGCCAAGACCGCCACCAAGACCACCGCCAAGACCGCCGAGCATGGAACGCGGGGCGCTCGTCTGCTCAGGCGCGGACTGGCCGCCTACCGGCGGAATGCCGCTTGTGCGCTCATAGGTGTTCTCAGCCCCTGCGGTCGCATGCGCGGGCTGCTGGCGACGACGCCACCACGACAGCGCGAGCCAGGCGAGGCCGCCGATCAAGGCCACCTGCACCAGCAGGCCGAATATGCCGGCCAGACCGCTCAGGCCGCTGAACAGGCCAGAGCCCGACAGCAGACCGAATATGCCGGCGCCGATAAGGCCGCCCATAATGCCGCGCGCCAGCGGGGAGCTGAACATGCCGCCAGCCGCAGCTGCGGGAGCCGCAGCCGCCGCAGGCCGATTGACGCCAGTGGCCGGGGCCGCCTGATTGGGACCCGCCGAGCGCTGAAAAGATTGACCGGGCGCAGGCGCCGTGGCGGTGGGCGCAGGAGCGCTTTCGGTGCGGGCGCCGCGATTGCCAGAGCTGGTGCCCTTGCTGGCGCGCGCCTCAGCAAGCGCAGGCGCAAGCGCAAGAACCAGCGCAGCAGAGAGCGCCAATGCGCGACCGCCAGACAGCTTGTTCCGAATCATCATAAAATCCTCCATGTGGCGGAAGCGTCCAACCCCTCTTGGCTGCGCTTCTGTCTACACTGCAATATCGGGCTTATCCGGCCCGCTCGCAAGCTGGGGATAGTACGGAGGGAAACTGCGGGCGCACCAATGCTTAGGTCAAGAATCCGCGCGGTCCAGAGCGACGTTCTCTGAACCGCGGACTGATTAAATCAGGCTCGCCGTAAACCGCTGGATGCGCTCGCACGCATCAGTCAGCTGCTTGGTGGACGCCGCGTAGGAGATGCGGAAGTTCGGGCCCTGGCCAAACGCCGAGCCGTGCACCACGGCCACGCCTTCCTGTTGCAGCAATTCGCCGATGAAGTCTTCGTCGGTCGCGATCACCTTGCCGTTTTGCGTCTTCATGCCGATGGCCGCCGAGCAATCGGGATAGACGTAGAAGGCGCCCTCAGGCATCGGGCACTTGATGAGTTTGGCCTGATTGAGCATCGAGACGACGAGATCGCGGCGCTCCTGGAAGGCTTTCTTGAACACCGGCAGATGGTCCTGCGGACCGTTCAGCGCCTCGACCGACGCCCATTGGGCGATGGTGCAGGCGCCGGAGGTCTGCTGGCCCTGCAACAGATCGAGCGCCTTGATCAGCACGTCGGGCGCCGCCGCATAGCCGATGCGCCACCCGGTCATGGCGTAGGATTTCGACACGCCATTGAGGGTCAGCGTGCGGTCCATCAGATTGGGTTCAACCTGCACCGGCGTGAAGAATTTGAAATCGCCGTAGGTCAGGTGCTCGTAGATGTCGTCCGTCAAAACCCAGACATGCTGGTTCTTGGGGCGCATGAGAACGTCGGTGAGCGCCTTCAGCTCGTCGCGGGTGTAGGCGGCGCCGGTCGGGTTTGAGGGCGAATTCAGCAGCAGCCATTTGGTGCGCGGCGTGATCGCGCGGTCAAGGTCTTCGGCCTGCAGCTTGAAGCCGCTTTCCAGACTGGTCTTGATGATGACCGGCGTGCCGCCGGCGATCGTCACCATGTCGGGATAGCTGACCCAATAGGGCGCGGGGATGATGACCTCGTCGCCGACGTCGCAGGTGGCCAGAAACGTGTTGAACAGAATCTGCTTGCCGCCGGTGCCAACAATCGTCTGCGAGGCCTTGTAGTCGAGCCCGTTCTCACGCTTGAACTTGGCAGCGATGGCCTCGCGCAGCGGCACGATGCCCAGAACCGGCGGATATTTGGTCTCGCCGCGCTCGATGGCGGCAATAGCGGCCTTCTTGATGTTGTCGGGCGTGTCAAAATCAGGCTCTCCGACCGACAGAGAGATGATGTCGCGGCCCGCGTTCTTGAGATCGCGCGCCTTTTGCGTGGCCACCATGGTGGCGGAGGGCTTCACGCGGGTGACGGCGCCGGCGAGGAACGACATCTTGAGCTCCGATTTAATCGTCTGAAACGGGGAATTCCGCGCTTCCGGGGAAGGCGGCTTGGCGGCGCAAAATAGTGACCCGGCGCGGCCACGGCAACAGCAAAAGGAACATTCGCGACACTTGAGCCGCAAAAGACGGTTTGAGGCGCACATGACGCGCTCTGGACCGCACGCAATCTTGCTGCGTCCAAAGGGTGCGCGCGAGGTCGGCAGCTGTCCACAGGGGGCAGTTCGTCTGACGGCATTGGCGCAAATCTTGACCTCGACTGAACGCGGAACCCGATCCTGCATCTTCGAGTTGACGGCGTGAAGAGGATCAACACATGCCTTCGAAAATTTTCGCCGCCGTTGCGGACGTGATCGAGCGCGCGCCTGCGTCTGAAAGATCGGAAACCGCGGATGGTTTCATCGTCGCCGTAACCCCCAAGGCAGCACGACGCCAATTGCGCTTCTCGCTCGGCGCGATGGGCTTGATGGCGGCGGGCGCCGCTGCGCTGATCGCCGCCAACGGGTTGCCAGCACAAGCAATATCCAGCTCGCCTGCGCACAAGGCGAACATGACGCAACTTGTTGTGCAGCCAACCTTCGTGCGTTCCGTAACAGCCGCCCGCGCAGCGGACGCGCCAGAAGCGGCGCAAGGAGAGATTCAAAAACGCCATCAGGATCGAAACGCACCGCGCGGCTGACGTGCGGCAAACGAAAGCTGTTTTGAAAATGAACGCAAAATAATATTCCGTTCAGTTCACGTTCAGGCGTCCTTCGCTAAATTCAAATCATGACGAACGCACAGACCCTGGCGTCGTCTACGGGAGATAAACAGATGTTCACGCGTCGCATTCTTACCGCCCTTGCGCTCACCGCTTCTCTTGCTGGCGCAGCCATCGCACAGACCGCCGCGCCCACAGCGCCGAGCGCGCCGACGGCGCCCCCTGCTGTCACCAAGCCAGCAACGCCGGCCGTGACTGCGCCGGCTGCTCCGCAGGTCGCCAAACCCGCGCTGACTGCGCCCGTCGCAGCCCAGATCGATTTGAACACTGCCGACAAGGCGACATTGGAGAAGCTGAAAGGCATCGGCCCGGCGCGTGCTGACGCGATCATCCAGGGCCGCCCCTACAAAGGCAAAGACGAGCTGGTGCAAAAGAAGATCGTGCCGCAGAACGTCTACGACGACATCAAGGATCTTGTGGTCGCTCGCCAGAAGAACTGATCTTTACCGATAAGCGCCTGACGGGAAGAGCTGCGCGCAAGCGCAGCTCTTTTCGTTTGCGCATTCTGGATCGCGCGCAGCTTTGGACCGCGCGCGGTTCGAGCCTCATCCAAGGTCAATCATGGCCTGCACGGAGCGACGCGCACGCACGGCGAGCGCCGGCTCAATCACGATTTCCTCGCGCAGATAGATCAGGCTCTCCAGAATCTTCGGCAGCGTGATACGCTTCATGTGCGGGCACAAATTGCACGGGCGCACAAACTCCGTACCCGTGGTCTCCGTCGCCACATTGTCGGCCATCGAGCATTCTGTGACGAGCAAAACGCGCTTGGGCTTCTTCGTTTTCACGTAATCAATCATCGCCGCCGTCGAGCCGGCGAAATCGCTCACCTCCACCACTTCAGGCGGGCATTCGGGATGGGCGATGATGGTGATGGAGGGATCGTCGGCGCGGTAGCGCAGCATCTCGGCGGCAGTAAAGCGCTCATGCACTTCGCAAGCGCCTTCCCATGCGATGATTTGGACCTTCGTCTGCGCCTGTACGTTTTTGGCCAGATATTTATCAGGCAGGAAGATCACGCGATCAGAGCCGAGGCTTTCCACCACTTTGAGCGCGTTTGACGATGTGCAGCAGATGTCCACTTCAGCCTTCACGTCCGCGGACGTATTGACATAGGCGACCACAGGCACGCCGGGATATTTGGCGCGTAACGCCCGCACGTCGGCGCCGGTGATGGATTCAGCCAGCGAGCAACCGGCGCGAGCATCAGGGATCAGCACGATTTTTTCCGGGCTCAGCAGCTTTGATGTCTCGGCCATGAAATGCACGCCGCCCTGCACGATGATGTCGGCTTTGGATTGCGAGGCAAGCTTGGCGAGCTGGAGCGAATCGCCAACCACGTCGGCGACGCAATTATAAATCTCCGGCGTCTGGTAATTATGCGCGAGAATGACCGCGTTGCGCTCTTTCTTGAGCTCGTTGATCGCCTTCACGTAAGGGGCATGAAAGGGCCATTCGACGGGCGGCATCACCGCCTTCACCTTCTCGTAAAGGTGCGCGGTGGCGGCCTCCACTTCAGGCGTCCACGCCAGATTGGGCATCGGCAGCACGCCCAGACGACGAGCGGCGTCCGACAACGGCGGAGCGCAGGCGAGCGACGCGGCGGATTGAACGCCGGCCGGCTGCGGGCGTGCGACGCTTGCAGGGCTCGGAAACATGCGGCTGCTCCTTTTGCTCAAAGTGAGCATAAGGTGGGACTGAAAAGACCGGCCTCTATCAGGGGCCGGCGTCCCTTATGCTCTGCCTGAGTATATAAGTCGCCCTGAGCCCGTCGTAAAGCCCGCTCGCAAAAGCTGCGCGGCGTGGGAACGCCAAGGTCGCGATGCCGTTGACGGGTGAAAGATTTGCGAAAAAAGAGATTGCATCATGGCGCGACCTGCAAACGATGCGCCCGCCGCGCGCACGAGCCAAGCCGCAAGCTCCACTGCTCCTGCGGCGACAGGCCCGCTTGGAGCGCCCCGCAAAGGGCGCGCCCGGCGCTTCTTTCAATTCTCGCTCGGCTTCTGGCGCGGGGACGCCAAAACCCTCGCATGGGCGCTGAGCGCCGGCGTGATCTTGTTCCTGATCGCCAATCTCGCCGCCGCGTTGGCCGTGAACCGCTGGCACAAATATTTTTTCGATGCACTGGAGCGCAGGGATTTGGCGACGATCTGGTTCAGCATCGGACTGATCATCGGCCTGGCGCTTCTGTCGGCCGCCATGGCGGCGGGTCTTTTGCATTTGCGCATGCGCCTGCAAATCCGCTGGCGTGAATGGCTGGCGCGCACGCTCTTTGCCCGCTGGCTCTCGGAGCGGCGCTTTTATCAGCTCAGCATTGTGGGCGCAGACGCGGAAAATCCGGAAGCGCGCATGTCCGAAGACGCACGCCTTGCGATAGAATTGCTGGTCGACTTCTCACTTGGCGTTCTGAACGCATTATTGGCCGCCTTGTCGTTCATCAGCGTGCTTTGGTTCATCGGCGGCGGACTCGAGATCGGCGGTTTCTATTTGCCCGGCTATCTCGTCATCGCCTGCATCATCTATTCAGTCCTGACCAGCGGAACCATGTATCTTCTGGGCTCGCCTCTGGTGCGCAAGGTTGAGGAAAAGGCTGCGGGAGAAGCGCAATTACGCTATGAGCTGACCCGCGTGAAGGACAGTTCCGAAACCATCGCGTTGATTGGCGGCGACGAGGACGAGCGCGAACGGCTCAACGAGACGCTGCGCGATCTGGTGGTGCGCTGGTATGGCGTAATGGTGCAGCAAGGGCGCATGACGTGGCTGATAGGCTCCAACATGGTTCTGGCGCCGGTCATTCCCATCCTGCTTGCCGCGCCCAAATATCTGTCCGGGGAGATGTCGCTGGGCTCGCTGATGCAGGCGGCGGCGGCCTTCGTGCAAGTCATGACGGCGCTGAACTGGCTCGCCGATAATTCGATGCGGCTCGCCGACTGGTTCGCCTCCGCCCAGCGCGTGGCTGAACTCAACGACGCTCTTGACCAGCTCGACGCCACCATCGGCAAGCATGGATTCAGCGAAACTATCACGATCAGGGACAGCCCGGACGATTGCGTGCATCTGTGCGCGCTTCACATCTCCCAGCACGACGGCAAGGTGATGATCGAGGACGCCGACGTTGTGATCCAGCCGGGCGAAAAAGTGCTGGTGCGCGGCGAATCGGGCAGCGGCAAAAGCACGCTCATTCGCGCCATCGCAGGCTTGTGGCCGTGGGGCGGCGGCGAGATTTTAATACCGCCCAAGGCCATGGTGTCGTTCATTCCGCAGAAACCGTATTTTCCGCTGGGCACGCTGCGCGACGCCCTCGTCTATCCGCATACGGAGCTGAACCTGCCGCGCGAGGCGATGGAGAACGTGCTGGTGCGCTGCGGTCTTTCGCATCTGGCGCCGCGCCTCGACGAGACCGACAATTGGTCAAGCCTGCTCTCGGGCGGCGAACAGCAGCGCGTGGCTTTTGCACGCGCCATGCTGAACCCGCCCGACATTCTCATTCTTGACGAACCAACCTCTGCGCTGGACGAGCTGAGCCAGTTTAAATTGATGGAATACATGCGCGACGAAATGACCAGAACGATGGTGATTCACGTCGGCCACAGGCCAGGACTGGAGGCGTTTCATGACCGCCAGATTCATTTGATCCGCGAGGCCGGCGGTCCGGCCAGCGCCCATGAACGGCCGATCAATTTCCGCGACCGGCTGCTAAAGCGGCTTCGTCCCAAAACGGCGCGCGACCAGCCAAACGAACAGGCGCGCTAACGACCGGGCGCATTTGGAATGTAAAAATCTTCCTGAAGCCAGCCGGCGACCTCGGCTTTACGCTGAAGCGCGATCAGGGTTTCGGGCTGGGCGCCCATAAAGAGCCGTACGCTCGCCCACGCCACGCCTGCGCCGCCTGCGCCTATCCGCGCTTCAATGGAAGCGATCCCCATCATGTCGCTTGAACGCAGAAACATCGTCTGCACGCCGACGGCGCCAAAATGCGCGCCGCCCCAATAGCGATGGCCAGCGGAGAGCCGCCAATCCGCATCGGGATAATGACGCAGATCGAAACCGCTGAAGAGCCGCAGGCTTTTCTTTGGACTCGCCGTCGCCTCCTCGGACGCGAGCTTCCTCACCTGCCCGCTGCGCTCGCCACCGACGATCCCCACAAGGGACATATCGCCCCAATCGCCAGAGCCGACGAAATACTCGCCCTGCACGCCAAGGCGCGCCTGCTTTGTGTCGGATGAGACGTTGCGCATTCGCGAACCATAGAAGCCGAGCAATCCTTTGTCGGGATTGCGCCAGACGTAATGGCCTGATCGGCCAATCGTGGCGTCGCCCTGCCCGCGAAAGAAGCCGTGGGCGCGATAGCCTATGCTGCGTTTGAAGCTCGCCCCGGAAGCATTCAGCTGGAGGGCGGAATTGGAAACGCCATCGTAGAAATCATCATCCTGCGAGCGGCGCAGAGCTGGATAGAAACCATCGTCCGCTGCATTCAACGTGGGCCGCAGCGGCTGGTCGATGAGTTCAAAAGGGGTCAGCGGCGCTCCCCAGATTGAGCCTGTGGGGTCGAAATCCACGTCGGCTGGCGGCGCCTGCGCAAAAATCGGCGGCGCCGCATGCTGCGCTGCGCAGGCGCTGAAGGCCCCCGCCACGCAGGCCGGAGCCAGCGCTATCAGCCGGAGAAACGACTTCCTGAAATGCAACGACGCAACCCAAACACGAATAATCAAACATGAACTTAACCTTGTATCCACTATATGATTTAACGAAGAGTGAGCGGGGGCTCGCCCCAGCCCCGTGACATCGGGCCCCGTTGCGACTAACAAACCGCAAACCTCCGCCTTAACCTCGCATTGGCGCCAGAATCATGCCCGATCTGCTTCTTGAATTGTTCAGCGAAGAAATTCCCGCCCGCATGCAAAAGCAGGCGGCTGAAGACCTCAAGCGGCTGGTGACGAACGCGCTTGTGGAGCGCGGACTGGTTTATGAGGGCGCCGCGAGCTTCGCCACGCCGCGCAGGCTGGCGCTGCACATTGCGGGCCTGCCCGCCCGCCAGCCCGATGTGCGCGAGGAAAAGAAAGGCCCGCGCGTTGGTGCGCCAGAGGCAGCCGTGCAGGGATTTTTGCGCGCCGCAGGTCTCGTTTCGCTCGATCAGGCGAAGATCGAGACTGACCCCAAGGGCAAAGGCGAGTTCTACGTCGCTATCGTCGAGAAGGCGGGCGCCGCCACGCTCGACGTGCTGTCGGACGTCCTTCCCGGAATCGTGCGCACTTTCCCCTGGCCCAAATCCATGCGCTGGGGCGCGGGCTCAACGCGCCCGGATGCTTTGCGCTGGGTGCGCCCGCTCCATTCCATCGTGGCGACCTTTGGGCCGGACACGGAAGACCCCGAGATCGTGCCGTTTGAAGTCGACGGCATCATTGCGGGCGATATGACGTCCGGCCACCGCTTCCTGAGCCCTGGCCCGATCAAGGTGCGCCGTCTCGACGATTATATGGCCAGCCTTGAAAAGGCGAAGGTCGTGCTCGATTCAGAGCGGCGCAAGAACATCATTCTGCACGATTCCAAAGATCTGGCTTTTGCGCAGGGGCTGGAGCTGGTTGAAGACGAAGGCCTGCTGGAGGAAGTCGGGGGTCTTGTTGAATGGCCTGTGGTGCTGATGGGCGCGTTCGACGAAGCCTTTCTCGACATTCCCGCCGAAGTGGTGCGCGCCACCATTCGCGCCAACCAGAAATGCTTCGTGCTGCGCCATCCCGATGGGCGACTGTCGAACAAGTTCTTGCTCGTCTCCAATATTGAAGCCAGCGACGGCGGAATAGCGATCGCCGGCGGCAACGCCCGCGTGGTGCGCGCGCGCCTGTCCGACGCTTTGTATTTCTGGAAGACCGATCAAGCGCCGTTGCCTGATTATGTGACCGACGAGAACCGCGCAAAGCCGCTCGACCAGAGGCTGGCAAAATTGCAGGCGCTCAACATCGTGTTCCACGAAAAGCTTGGGACGCAGGGCGAACGCGTCGAGCGCATCCGCGCTTTGGCGCGCGCCTTGGCGCCGCTTGTGGGCGCCGATCCGGAGCTGGCGGATCGCGCAGCGCAATTGTGCAAGGCCGATTTGCCGACCGAAGTCGTGGGCGAATTCCCCGAGACGCAAGGCCTGATGGGCCGCCGCTACGCCGCGCTGCAGGGCGAACATGCGGACGTGTGCGCAGCGATTGAAGAACATTACAAACCGCAGGGGCCGAGCGACTTTGTGCCCACTGGACCGGTGACGATTGCAGTCGCTCTGGCCGACAAGCTCGATACCCTGGTGGGTTTTTGGGCGATTGACGAGAAGCCTACTGGCTCGAAAGATCCGTATGCGCTGCGGCGTGCGGCTTTGGGGGTGATCCGGCTGGTGCTGGAGAATGATGTGCGAGTTTCGCTTCAATCCATCATCCACGCACACCTTGCCGTCATGGCCGTCTCCGGGCCTGATCCGTCCGTTAAGGCGCAAACGTTGGCCGACGATTTGTTGGCCTTCATCCATGACCGCCTCAAAGTCTACCTGCGCGACAAGGGCGCCCGTCACGATCTCATCGACGCGGCGCTTGGCGCGACCCCTCTCCCGCGCGCGGGAGAGGGTGGCTTGCGGAGCAAGACGGGTGAGGGCGCTGAAGCTGCCACGCCCTCATCCGACCCGGCTGCGCCGGGCCACCTTCTCCCGCAAGCGGGAGAAGGGAAAGACAATCTGCTCCCGCAAGCGGGAGAAGGGAGCGGCGACCTGCTCATGATCGTGCGACGCGTGGAGGCTCTGGGCGCATTTCTCAGCACCGACGACGGCAAGAATTTGCTCGCCGGCTACAAGCGCGCCGCAAACATTGTGCGGGCGGAAGAGAAGAAGGAAAAGGGCGCCTCGTTCGACGGCGCCCATGATCCGGCTTTGTTTGAGCTTGATGAAGAAAAGGCGCTCGCCGCAGCGCTTTTCGGCGCCTCCACGCAATCGGCCGCCGCAATCGCGCGCGAGGATTTCGCCGGCGCCATGTCGGCGCTCGCGCAATTGCGCGCGCCGGTTGACGCTTTCTTCGAGAAGGTGACGGTGAACGATGCCGACCCCGCCAAGCGGCTCAACCGCTTGCGTTTGCTGGGCGGGCTGCGCAGCGCCACCCGCAGCGTCGCGGATTTCTCGAAGATAGCGGGATAAGAAACCCGCCTCCTATTGGGGAGGCTTTGGCGCGGGATCGACCGGTTCGCAAACAATCGGCCCTCGCCAATCTGCCGCTCGCCACGGCGCCCAGAACGGCGCGTTGGCCTGCAAGGGCGCGGGATCGTAGCCTGACGCGGCGCCCGGCCTGCAACGGCACAGGCGCGCAAATCCCATCCAGCCGCCAAGCCAGAGACCATGGGTTTGGATCGCCTCGTCCGTATAGGTCGAGCATGAGGGCAGATAGCGGCATTGCCGGCCCATGAACGCCGACAGGGTGAGCTGATAGAACCGGATCAGCGCATGAGCGCCAAAGCGCGCGCTGCGGCTCAAGGCGTTCACGCGGTCCCCGCGCGCGCCTCGATCTCGTCAAGCGCCTTCACGACTGCGTCGAACGTCAGCAGCGTCGAAGCGTGGCGCGCTTTGTAATCGCGCACGGGCTCCAGCACCGCCACGTCCGCCCATTTACCCTGCGGCGGCGCGGCGCCGTCCTTCAGCATCGCGCGCACGGCCTCGCGCACGTCTCGCAATTCGCCCGCCGTCGAGCCCACGACATTGCGCGCCATGATCGAGGACGACGCCTGGCCCAAAGCGCAGGCTTTCACGTCATGGCCAAAATCGCTGACGCGGCCATCGGTCACGCACAGGTCCACGGTGATGGTGGAGCCGCAAAGTTTCGAATGAGCAGTGGCGCTTGCCTGCGGATGATCGAGCCGGCGCAGCCGGGGAATGTCGGCGGCCAGTTCCAGAATACGCGTATTGTAAACGTCGTTGATCATTAACCTGCCGCCCATGTCCCCCGAAATGGGAACCGAATTTCTATATAGGGCGCAGGCGGAGGCGCCTGCAATGCGCGCGTCCGCGACATGTGCGCGCTCAAGCGGAACCAGAACGGGAAACGCCTTGAATCTTTTTGTGGTCTAACGCAACAATTCGCGCGTAGAGTTACAGCAACACAGAAGGGGGGCGCCACATGGATGCCGTGGTTAAGACCTTGAATCCAGCAGCTTCAGGCTCGGTTCAGCTAAAGGTGAATGAAGACCGCGCTGAACGGCCCAGCCGTGAGGAGGCGGAAGACGCCGTGCGCACGCTGCTGCGCTGGATTGGTGAAAACCCCGGCCGCGAAGGCCTTCTGGACACGCCCAAGCGCGTGGTGAAGGCTTACGAGCAATTCTTCGCCGGCTACCATCAGGACGCGGACGAGATTCTCGGCACCGTGTTCGAGGAGGTCGAGGGCTACGACGATCTGGTTCTGGTCAAGGACATCGATTTCGCCGCCCATTGCGAGCACCATATGGTGCCGTTTCTGGGCAAGGCGCATATCGCCTATTACCCGAACGGCGGCGTGGTGGGCCTGTCAAAGCTTGCCCGCCTTGTGGAGGTTTACGCCCGTCGCCTGCAGACGCAGGAAACCATGACGGCGCAGATCGCCGAGGCGATGATGCAATCGCTGGAGCCGTTTGGCGTGGCGATCATGATCGAGGCGGAACACATGTGCATGTCCATTCGCGGCGTGCAGAAGAATGGGGCCTCGACCGTGACCACCCGCTTCACCGGCCGCTTCCGCGATCCGGCGGAACAGGTGCGCTTCCTCACGCTTGTTCGCAGATGATCTTGCATCAGTGCGCTGCGCCGTGACAGGCGCGGCGCTTGTCACCGGAGCCGGACGACGCGTCGGCGCCGCCATAGCGACGCATCTGGCGCGCAGGGGTTTTCGCGTTTTCCTGCATGTGAACAGATCACGCTCTGAAGGTGAGATTCTGGCTCAAAACCTGCGCGCTGAAGGCGCCCAGGCTGACGTCATCGCCTGCGATCTCGCTGATCTCGACGCTGTAGCAGTCATGGTCAAAACAGTACTGGATGCAGGCGCGCAGCATTATGTCGTGGTCAATAATGCATCCTGGTTTGGACACGACCTGCCCGGCCAAGCAAGCATCGCAAATCTGGGCGCCAGCCTTGACGTCCATGTGCGCGCGCCGTTCGCGATCATGGAAGCCATGGCTGCGGGGCGCGGCGACGCGCGCCTCGACATCGTCAACGTGCTCGACCAGAAACTGGCGGCGCCCAATCCTGATTATTACAGCTACACGATCGGCAAGCACGCGCTCTGGGGCGCCTCGCGCACATGGCGCACGGCGAACGACGACGGCGTGCGGGTGTTTGGCCTGTGGCCGGGATTGTTGCTCACCAGCGACGATCTGGATGAGGCCGCCTATAGAGCGAGGCGCGCGGCCAATCCGCTGGGGCGCGCCATCGAGCTTGGCGATGTAACGCGCGCGTTCGATCTCATTCTGGATGCGCCGGGACTGCCGGGGCAGGATCTGATGATCGACGCCGGCGAAAGCCTGATGGCCCGCCGGCGCGACGTTGCGTTTGACGATTGATCAGCGGCTCAGAACCGGCGGTTGACGCCGAGCTTGAAGACGTTGCGCATATTACTGACAGTCTTCACGCGGCTGGCGCCGGTGATGGCGGTCTCCACTTTATCGTTATTCAAAGTTCCACCTGTCGCCGTTTGCGTGTACGTGACGCCCGCGCCATTTTGGGCGGCAACCAGATCGTCCTTCTGCGTAACGATAAGATTGTATTCGCCCTTCACCGACCAATTGGCGTCGATGGCGTATTCCGCGCCGCCGCCGAAAACATAGCTGATTTTGGAAAACTCGCCGCGTGTCGTCAGAAGCGTGTAATCAGTGAATGCAGTTTTGTTGACGAAAGTGCCCTTCTCGTATTTTTGATCGAGCTCCATTGAGGTCTGCGCAAACCCCAGCTTGGCGTAATAGAGCGTCCGATCCGCAACAATGCCGCCGCGCAATGAGACGCCGTATGTCGCCTGCTCCTTGGCGTTGAGCAGATTGGTCTCCATCGTATTGCCGAACGTCATATAGGTAGCTTCGCCGCGCGAGCTGATCGGGAACATGCCCTCGGCCTCGACGCCAAACACCATATCCTGTTGCACAAAATTGCAGCCTAATTGCACGCCCGCACCGACCGAGTTCATGGTGAACTTCTGTTGTGGAACGGCGGCGTAATCAGGATGGAGCTCTTTGCTGGTGACACGATTGCTCATGCCCGAGCCGTGAACGCCGACGTAACAACCTGCAAACAGAGCTGCGCCGGAAAGGGGCTCGCTGGTTGGGGCTCCATATAATTGCGCGCCATAGGCGCCGGGCGCAGGCTGCACATAGCCTGCCGCTTGCGGCCCTGCATATTGGGGCGCAGGCTGGGGCGCGACATATTGCGGCGCAGGAGCGGCCTGAGCGACATTGCGCGCATGCAATGGCTTGGGAGCAGGGCCGGCGGCGCCTCGCAGAGCGGGTTTTGCGGTGGATTGCGCGGATGCCGAACCGCAGGCGACGACAAAGCAGGCGAGGAGGGCAATCGAACCCAGTAAATTAAGGTTGGAGCGCATGGGGGAAACTTTCAATGAACAAAGAATGGCGTGATGAATGAACTACAGGAGAGGATCAGAACCTCTTGTTCACGCCGACCTTGAAAATGCCACGACCCAGCTTCGCCGCCTGTTTGGCGATCATGCCCGACGTGTCGCGATAGGCGGCGTTAGAGCCGCTGCACGGATATGGAGGAGTTGTTCCGTTGCTGCTGCAAACTGTGCTGCCGGGATCAAGAACCGCATCAAAATTCTTGTGTTGCGACGCTGTGATGATCTTGTTGACTTCAACCTTCGCCGACCATGTTTCGTCGATCATGTATTCGGCGCCCAGCCCAAGCAAAACGCCTGTCTGGTCGATTGAACCGCGCCGTATATGGCGCTCGTCGGATTGCCATGGCGTCGTACCCGTCGGCGTATTGGCGACCGAAACCGTACGATGAAAATCAGTGACGATGCTCGTGTTCAGGTAAGCAAGGCCGACTTTGCCGAAGAACAGAAAATTTCCATGTATGACGCCTGCGCGCAGCGAGCCTGCGACAGCGGGTTTTTCGCGGATGGTCACGCAACTTCTGATCGGATCAAAATTAATGGTGCAATCGGGCGGAGTGCCGGGCACGATCCATGTCTCGGCTTCAAAACCAATCAGAAAATTTTTCTGAATGTAATTGCAGCCGATCTGCGCGCCGATCAGCGGCAGGTAATGCGTGCCCTTTACGTCCTCTACGGGCGAATAGGGTTCGTCCTGACCATACGGCGTCGAGTATGTCTTGACGTCATAGCGCAATTGCATGAGGCCGCCGTGCACGCCCGCGTAACACCAGCGCGGATCACGCGGCGGGGGCTGGAGCTGTTGCTGCGGTGGCTGATAAAGCGGCGTGACGCGCGGCATGGCGACATCTGCGGCGCGGGCATTAAAGGGTGTAAGAAACGCCGCAACGGCAAGACCGCCGACGAGTGCCTGAAAAAATCTGGCGTTCATGACTAAAACTTTCGCTACTAAAAATCTCCCCTGAAATTATAAGATCATAGTTAACCGCCGGATAAAGACTGGCTCAAGCTGTCGTCTCATTTTCGGACAGCGACGGGGCGATCCGCAGCCTGCGCCTCACTGCATTGCTTGCAAGCTTCATGCTCCTCGTCCCAAACGCCTCATGGTCGCGAGCGCCGCCATCGACGGCAGACCGGACGCGACTTGCCTGTCGCAGGGTTCCGGCAATCCCGGGATAGCGAGCGGGCGATAGCCGGCATTGCAACAACGCAACAACCAGACGCATCTATGAGCATGCGCAACGCTCTGCTAATCAAAGTCGCAGAACACCGACAACGAGACAAGCCATGGCCGATAACCCGTTCGCCACACGCGGCGCGACAATCAGTAAACGAGACATTGAGGAAAGCGCCCTCTTCGCTCCAAAATTTGGCGCCGACGGCCTC
>CANJPM010000042.1 GCA_947476075.1 Beijerinckiaceae bacterium | reverse complement strand
GGCGGACAGGGATTTTCTGCGCCAACGCTACCTTGTCCCGCAACCGCGTTTTGCTTTGCGCCATGTTTTGCGCGCTCATGCGCACGCCGCGATGGACGTGTCAGACGGGCTGGTGGGCGATCTTTCCAAGATGATGCGCGCGTCAGCAAAAGGCGCCCGTATTGAGCTTGCGCGCGTCCCGCTGTCGAACGCTGCGCGCGCGGCGATTGCGCTTGATGATCGCCTGTTCGAGACCGCGCTCACCGGCGGCGACGATTACGAAATTCTCTGCACAATCGCGCCCGATCAATGCGCCGCCTTTGAAGCTGGAGCGCAGGCGGTGGGCATTATGGTGACGCGCATTGGGGGCGTGGTGGCGGGGGAGGCGACGAGCTTTGTTGATGAGAATGGCGCGCAACGTGTTTTCAAGCACGGGTCTTTCAGCCATTTCTAGCTCGCGTCAACCCGGCCACCTACGTCATCCCGGCGAAGGCCGGGATCCACGATAGGCAAACGCTCACCCGCTAGCATTGCAGTCGTGGCCTGCCGTGGGTCCCGGCCTTCGCCGGGATGACGGCGAGGCGCCGCTGACATTCAGCTAAAACAACGCTGCAAAACGTCGCCTTAACTTACCTATTATTTTTTTCCATCCGCGCGCGCGGCCTTAAGGGCTTTCGCCCGCATTTCGGCATGCGTCCAGATGTTGTCAGCCAAAATGATCGTTTCGACGCCGCGCTTTTTATCGAGGTTGAGCAGCTTGATATTGCCGCCGTCTGTCTCACCTTCTGCCGAGGGCGCTATCACCAGCGTAACGTCCTGATCGGTCATTACGAAGCTGACTTTGTTGGTACGCACTCCGAGCAGCAGGAGTTTGTCAGTTGCGCCGCTCGTGTCGCTTGTTTCGTCGATGCTGACATCGCCGCCTGTCCATAAATAGAGGTCATTTCGATTCGTGCCTGATGCGGAATTCCCGCCGCCGACGTGGCGCAGCTTTGTGGCAAGGATCTTCTCAGCAACGAAATCTGCGCGAGCGACGTTCGGGCGCAGGCCCCACGCGATCGCCAACAGAACCTCGGTTTCGAATGCTTCCCGATTCTCTCTGGCGTGCTCCTTTATGACGCCGGCAAGCGCAGCGATCATCACATCCAGATAAGATCGCGCTTCAGCCTCGTCTTCCGGCATTGCTTGGAAGACTCTCCTCAGTGCATTACCGTAGTAACCTTGGAACTGGTTATCGGCCGCTAAACCCAGTTCCATTAAAGGCATGAACCGGCTGGTGTAGGTTTTTTGCTGATCTCGCGTCGTCTGCCATATGAAGGGCGGAATACCAGCGAGAAAACGCGTCAAAAGACCGTCGCGGATTAGATTGTAAGTATAATTGTCGAGATTTGCCTGCCCCTCGCTGGAAATTATGCCTCCATCATAAAATCCGTCTGCATAAAACTCGGCCAGAAATCCAAGTTTTCGGGCATCGACGAGCGTGCCGCGTGAAAAGCGATCAATCTTGTCAACGCCCGCCCAAGCAAAGAGAAGCGCATCGAACTCGGAAACAAGCGTACGGGCATCCGCATGAGCGCTGAGGGCGACGTAATTTCTTATCATCGCTAGAAGAGCCGGATCTGTCATCGCAGAAGCCGACAAATCCTTGAGGCGACCGTAGCCTGAAAGGTTAGGGTAATTCTCGACTTCGGCGGAGAGCGTGAACCCTTCGGGAGGCTTCCACCTAGCGGGCGGACTCCGGGTCAGGTTACTAACATAATTCGCTATGTTGCCGACATTCGCGTTCCACGCCGTCAGAGCGATCATCCCCACCAGCGCAATCAATAGCGCCCACTGCCTGTGCTTCGCCGCCATGGCCTATCCCCAAAAGGTTGGCGAGATCGCCTATGCAGTGTCCTGCGCGCCGAGCTTTATAAAAGGATTAATCTTGGGCTTGACCTTAAGGAAAGTGATGAAAGCTCCGCTTGATTGGTTAAAACAATGCAAGCAAGTGAGCTTGCCGCCTATCGCGGGTCCCGGCCTTCGCCGGGATGACGACGAGGCGTCGCTTGCCTTCAGCTAAAACAACGCTGCAAACCGCGCAGCCGCCGCGCGCGGATCAGTCGCCGACACAATGCCCGATACGACCGCCAGCCCATCGGCGCCAGCGGCCAGAACGGGGGCGCTGTTGTCCGCCTTCAGGCCGCCAATCGCCATTACGGGGCGCTCCGTCATCGCCCGCATTGCGGAAAAGCCTTCCACGCCGAGCGGGGTCGAGGCGTTGGTTTTTGTTTGTTGCAGATACAAAGGCCCGACGCCCAGATAATCGGTTTTGCGCGCGTCTTCGTGTGACATCTGCGATGCATTTGTAATAGAGAGCCCGAGAATCTTGCCCGGCCCCAGCATCGCGCGGGCGATTTCCACGGGCATATCCGTTTGGCCTACATGCACGCCGTCGGCGTTCACGGCCAGCGCAATGTCGATGCGGTCGTTGATGACAAGCGGCACGCCAAGCGGCGCCAGCAGCGCCTTCAGTGCGCGCGCTTCCTCCAGAAATTCGCGCGTGGCGCAATCCTTCTCGCGCAATTGCACCATGGTGACGCCGCCCGAAACCGCCTGCGCCACAACGTCCACAAGCGGGCGCCCGAGTGAAAGGCCGCGATCGGTGACAAGGCACAGGCGCCAGATTTTGGGATCAAACATGATTAACTCACGCGTAAATGTGTGGCGACGTCTTCCGGGCTAATAGCGTAAAGCGCGTCGATGAAGGCGATCCGGAACGAACCGGGGCCGGTGGATTTTTCCGCAGCCATCTCGCCCGCCACGCCATAAAGCGCGGTTGCCGACAAGGCGGCCTCGAACTGGTCTGGGCATACGGCCAGATAGGCGCCCATGACGGCGGACATCGAACATCCAAGGGCCGTCACGCGCGGCATGAGCGGCGAGCCGTTGGCGATGCGCAAAATTCGCTCGCCGTCGGTCACAACGTCCACGGCGCCGGTGGCGACCACGGTGCAAGAGCAATGAAGCGCCAGCTTTTGCGCCAGCGCTGCGGCCTCGTCGGCTGTATGCGCGCTGTCAACGCCCCGCTGAATTGTTTGCGCCGGATCGAGCGCAAGCCCGGCGGCGCGGGCGACCGCCATGATCTCGGAGGCGTTGCCGCGAATGATGCCCGGGCGATGGCGCAGCAGGCGCTTGATGAGGTCGTCGCGGAAGCTCAGCACGCCAGCCGCCACAGGATCAAGCAGCCAGGGCCGGGCGTGCGCGCGCGCTATGGTGACGGCCTGCTCCATGCTGCGCGCAGCCTCCGCCGACAGCGTGCCGATGTTGATGACCAAAGCATCGACGCGCGGGGTGAACTCACCCGTTTCTTCGGGCGCATGCACCATGGCCGGCGAGGCGCCCAATGCCAGCAGGGCATTGGCGGCGATGTCCATCGACACATAATTGGTGATGCTCTGCACCAAAGGCCGCGCCGCCCGCACGTCGGAAAGCCGCTGGCCGGCCAGTTTGGCAAGATCGCTGATTGCTTTGCTCACGTTGTCTCCCATTGGAGCCATTATCTAGGATGAAACGGGGCGGGGGAACAGGGCGGGGGAGCGAGGCGGAGGGGAGGCCTCGGCCATGTCCACATCGCTCCTCTCATCGCCCGATTGCCCGAGCGTCAAGATTCTGGCAAGACGGTTGGGAACGCTGCGGCCTCGAATCCGTCACAATTCGGTGCGCAGCGCGAATGATTTTTGAACACCGGCAGAACGCCGGGTCACGGGACTGGAAAGGGCGGAACTCTATGAGCGCTTTGACTTGGATTATTTTGGGCGGGCTTCTTGCGCTCGTCTACGGCGCCTACACCATTGCAGCGGTGCTGCGGGCGGACGCCGGCAACCAGCGCATGCAGGAGATTGCAGCCGCGATCGCCGAGGGCGCGCAGGCTTATCTCAAGCGTCAGTACATCACGATTGGGATCGTCGGCGTGGTCATTCTGTTCGGCCTTGCTTATTTGCTGGGCTGGCTGGTCGCCATCGGCTTCCTCATCGGCGCAGTGCTTTCGGGCGCGGCCGGCTTCATCGGCATGAACGTTTCGGTGCGCGCCAACGTGCGCACGGCGCAGGCGGCCACGCAATCTCTGGCGGGCGGCCTCGACATCGCGTTCAAGGCTGGCGCTGTCACGGGCATGCTGGTTGCTGGCCTCGCGCTGCTGGGCGTTGCGGGCTATTTCTGGTACCTCACCGGATCGTTCGGGCTGGCGGTGAACAACCGCACGGTCATCGACTCGCTGGTGGCTCTGGGCTTTGGCGCCTCGCTGATTTCGATCTTCGCGCGTTTGGGCGGCGGCATCTTCACCAAGGGCGCTGACGTCGGCGCCGATCTTGTGGGCAAGGTTGAAGCCGGTATCCCGGAGGATGATCCGCGCAATCCGGCCACCATCGCCGACAACGTTGGCGATAACGTGGGCGATTGCGCCGGCATGGCGGCCGATCTGTTCGAGACCTATGCGGTGACGGTCGTTGCCACCATGGTCCTCGGGGCGATCTTCTTCGCCACGCAGAGCTCGGCTCTTGTGAACTCGATGATCTATCCGCTGGCCATCTGCGCCGCGTGCATCGTGACCTCGATTGCGGGCACCTATTTCGTGAAGCTGGGCGCCAACAATTCGATCATGGGCGCGCTCTACAAGGGCCTCATCGTCACCGGCGTTCTGACCATCGGCGGTCTCTGGATCGTCACCAACCAGATCATCGGCTGGGGCGAAATGGGCAAGGTTGCCGGCATGTCGATCACCGGCACGAACCTGTTCGTGTGCGGTCTCGTCGGCCTCGTGGTGACGGGCGCCATTGTCTGGATCACGGAATATTACACCGGAACCGGCATGCGTCCGGTGGTGTCGATCGCGCAGGCTTCGGTCACGGGGCATGGCACGAACGTCATCCAGGGTCTTGCGGTGTCGCTTGAATCCACCGCGCTTCCCGCGATGGTCATCGTCGGCGGCATCATCTCCACCTACCAGCTCGCTGGCCTCTACGGTACGGCCATCGCCGTCACCACCATGCTGGGTCTGGCGGGCATGATCGTGGCGCTCGACGCTTTCGGTCCGGTCACGGACAACGCGGGCGGTATTGCGGAAATGGCTGGCCTGCCGAAGGAAGTGCGTCATTCGACCGACGCGCTCGATGCGGTTGGCAACACCACGAAAGCTGTCACCAAGGGCTACGCCATCGGCTCGGCGGGCCTTGGCGCGCTGGTGCTGTTTGCAGCTTACACCAATGACCTTCAGGCGTTCATCGCCGAGGGGCGGCCCTATTTCAAGGACGTCGGCACGGTCTCGTTTGACCTGTCGAATCCTTACGTGGTGGCCGGACTGATCTTCGGCGGCCTGATCCCCTATCTGTTTGGCGGCATCGCCATGACGGCAGTGGGTCGCGCAGCCGGTTCGGTGGTCGAGGAAGTGCGTCGCCAGTTCAAGGAAATGCCCGGCATCATGCTTGGCACGCAGCGTCCCGATTATGGCCGCGCCGTGGACATGCTCACCAAGTCTGCGATCAAGGAAATGATAATCCCCTCGCTGCTGCCGGTGCTCGCGCCGCTGGTGGCTTACTTTGGCGTGCTGGCGATCTCGGGTTCGAAGGCCAACGCTTTCGCCGCTTTGGGCGCCTCGCTGCTGGGTGTGATCGTCAACGGCCTGTTCGTCGCCATCTCGATGACGTCGGGCGGCGGCGCCTGGGACAACGCCAAGAAGTCGTTTGAAGACGGCTTCGTCGATAAGGACGGCGTCAAGCACCTGAAGGGCTCCGACGCTCACAAGGCGTCCGTCACCGGCGACACTGTCGGCGACCCCTACAAGGACACCGCAGGCCCGGCCGTGAACCCGGCGATCAAGATCACCAACATCGTGGCCCTGTTGCTGCTGGCCGTGCTGGCGCACTAGAAGCTGGATGGTTTGAGTTGAGAAGGGCGGGGGAAACCCCGCCTTTTTTTATGCCGCTTCTTTCCCTCTCCCGTTTACGGGAGAGGGCGGACTTCGAGTCAGCCGGGGTCAGGTCAGGGAATGTCTGTATGTGCCGGATGGAGCCTGAACGCCCTCATCCGTCGCGCGTTGCGCATGGCCTCTCCCGCCTGCGGGAGAGGGGAATAGCTCTCAGCTGAAGCGCAGCAAATTCGAGAACATGTTGCGCACGAAGGACGATTCTGCGCCGGCGGTTGGCGTTGTGCGGGTGACGAAGTCGAACACCTGGCCGTCCTGCAAGCCGTAATTGGCGATGCGCTGGACCTTTTTGCCCTTGTCGAAATAGACAGCGAACACGCGCTGCTCGGTGACGCTCGGCTGCATGAACGCGAGCGGACGCTCGACCTTCTGGCTGATGTAATACCAGGCGTCGCCGCCAACAGTTGACGTGGTGGAGGGGGTTCCCATCACCACAAGCACCTGCTCGGCTGAGGCGCCGGTGCGAACTTGCTCGGCGGCTTTCTCGTCGAGCACGTAGCCGCGATAATGCAGACCCTCATAGCCAAGGCACCCGCCCAGCGCGAGGGATCCTGCCAGCACGGCCGCCAGCCCAACTTTTGGCATGCCAATGCCGGTTACGCGCACGCTCAAGGCCCTGGAGACCAGTCCATCTGCGCCAAACACGCTTCGCATTTCGCTACTCCGGATCTAAAAGGCCGCCGCACGCACACGGCGTCGAGAATGATTTCGCTTGCATCCACGACGCTCGATGCCTAACCCCCGAGCGGGCGAAAAGCAAGATGAGCGCTTATTTCAGCGTCGGAAGTCAGAGCCAGCCCGCAGACGGAGAGAGCCCCGTGTTCACGCAAGTCTTGACGCCCATTTTCAACCTGTTCCGCAAATCCCGGAACCGGCCCTTGATCGACCGACTTCACGGCGAGATCATGGCGGGCGCCCGTCAACCTGTGTTCTTTGTCGAATATGGCGTCGCCGACACGCTTGAGGGCCGGTTTGAGATCCTCTGCCTCGTCTCCACAATCGCCCTGCGGCGCATGAGCGCCCTGCCGGAGCCGGGGCCGGGGATTGCGCAGGAGGTGACGGATTCGCTGTTCGCACATTTTGACGTTGCGCTGCGCGAAATCGGCATTGGCGACGTGACTGTGCCAAAGCGCATGAAGAAAATGGCGTCAGGCTATATGGGCCGCTCGTCCGCTTATCTGGCTGGCTTTTCCGATCACGAAGCGGGAAAGGCCGAAGCGCTGCCTTTGGCGATAGCGCGCAACGTCTTCGGCGACGAGGCGCAGGCTCCGGCTGCGCACACGCAACGTCTTGTGCGTTATGCGTTAGCTTATGCAGAAGCGCTCGATGATCTGAGTGTGGACAATTTACTGATTGGGCCGTTGCCTGTGCTAGACGCGCAATCGGTTTCATAGGGGTCAACCATGTCCAGGCAAACGCCACAAACGCCGCCCGTCGCTGGCCCCATAGAGCCGCCGCCGTTTTCCCGCGCCATCACTGTGGAGGAATTGCTGCGTCGGCCCGACGAGCCCTACATTGTGGAGCCTAACCCGGAGGAGATGATCGGGCTCGCCCGATTGCTGCGCATTCCCAACGTGCTGTCCCTCAAGGGCTCGTTTCGCGTCGCCCGGCTTGGGCCGTTCGTGAACGTGACCGGAAAGGTGCGCGGACGCGTCAGCCAGACCTGCGTCGTGACGCTGGAGGATTTCGAATCCGACATTGAGGAGGACGTGGACGTGCGCTTTGCGCCCGAGCCCCGCAAGGCGCCCGAGCCGCGCCCGGGCGCGCGCATGTCGCGCAAGCGGGCCGAGGCGCAGGAAGCAGCCAAGGCCGCGCCGCCGCCGACCTTTGACGAGGAGGGCGACGAAGACCCGCCGGATTTGATCGTGGACGGGCGGATCGACCTTGGAGCTCTGGCGGGGGAGTTTCTCGCGCTGGGGCTCGATCCCTATCCGCGCAAGCCCGACGCCGCCTTCGATCTGGGCGAGCCGGAGCCGGATCGCGACTCGCCGTTTGCGGCATTGAGCGGGTTGGGCAAGCCCAAAGACGACGCCTCTTAAACAGGGCCTTAGGCGGCTTCGAAGGCGGTGGGATTGCGTTCCCACCGCAAATGGCTATTTTCGCCCCCCGTGCGCCCGGGGGGAATGGGCAGCACTCGTCGCGCCAAGATTTGCGCGCAGGAGCCATGCACTTTATGCCCAAAACCGTGCGGATCGCCCTGGACGCCATGGGGGGCGACCATGGACCACAGGTGATCGTGGCCGGCGCTGCTCTCGCCCTTGCGAAGCGCCCCGATCTCGAGTTTTTGATGTTCGGCGACGAGGCTGTCGTAGGCCCGGAGCTCAAGGCGCACCCGCGTCTGGCTGCGCGCGCGCAATTGATTCATTCAGCGGTCTCTATTCGCATGGACGATCAGCCCAGCCAGGCCCTTCGCAAGGGCCGGCGCACGTCGTCGATGTGGATGGCGATTGACGCCGTGAAGCGCGGCGATGCCGACGTCGCCGTGTCAGCTGGCAACACCGGCGCGCTGATGGCGATGTCGAAAATCTGCCTGCACACCATGAAAGGCGTTGAGCGCCCGGCGCTTGCAGCCCGCTGGCCGACAGCGCGCGGTCAATCGATCGTGCTCGATCTGGGCGCCTCGATTGGCGCCGATGCCGAGCATCTTGTCGCTTTGTCGGTGATGGGCGCAGCAATGGCGCGCGTTCTGCTGGGCATCCAGCGGCCAAGCGTCGGCCTGCTCAATGTGGGCGTTGAAGAGATCAAGGGCATTGAGGACGTGAAGGCCGCCGGGCGCTTGCTGCGCGAGGCGGATTTTGCGGCGCTCTATTATAGCGGTTTCGTGGAAGGCGACGACATTGGCGCCGGCACCGTCGACGTGGTGGTCACGGAAGGCTTCACCGGCAATATTGCGCTGAAGACGGCGGAGGGTACGGCCAAACAGATTGGCGCTTACCTGAAAAACGCCATGAACGCCGACCTGATGTCACGAATCGGTTATCTGTTTGCTCGCGGCGCTTTTGCAAAGCTGAAGGAAAAGATGGACCCCCGCCGCTCAAATGGCGCTGTGTTTCTGGGCCTTCAGGGACTTGTGGTGAAAAGCCACGGCGGCGCCGATGCGCTCTCGTTCTCGGGCGCTATCGACGTAGGTTATGAAGTCGTGCGTCAGCAGCTCTTGTCGCAAATTGGCGAATTGATCGCTCAGGCGCACAGCCGACTCGCGCAAAATTCCGCAGACGCAGCGGCTGTCGCCGCTGCGCAATCCTGACTTGAATTAAAAGCGCGGAGCGCATCGTGACCGATTTTCGAAAGAACTTGCGTTCGGTGGTTGAGGGCGTCGGCTCTTGCCTTCCTGAACGACGCGTGACGAACGCCGAGCTCGAAAAGACGGTGGACACCACCGACGAATGGATCGTGCAGCGCACGGGCATTCGCGAGCGCCGGATAGCTGGGCCGGGCGAGACCACTTCTGTTTTGGCTACGCGCGCCGCGATGGAGGCTTTGGCGAATGCGGGGCGCGTTCCGGCCGACGTCGATCTGATCGTGCTGGCCACCTCCACGCCCGATTACACGTTTCCCTCTACAGCCACGCAGGTTCAGGCGGCGCTTGGCATCGCTCACGGCGCGGCGTTCGACGTGCAGGCGGTTTGCTCGGGCTTTGTTTACGCGATGACCATCGCCGACAAGTTCCTGGCCTCAGGCTCGCATAAATGCGCTTTGGTGATCGGCGCCGAGACGTTTTCGCGTTTGCTCGACTGGAACGACCGCACGACCTGCGTGCTGTTTGGCGACGGCGCCGGCGCCGTCGTTCTCGTCGCGCAGGAATCCGAGGGCAGGGTGAGCGATCGCGGCGTGCTGACCTCGCATCTGCGCTCGGACGGCCGCCATCGTGAAAAGCTGTTCGTCGACGGCGGGCCTTCCACTACAGGCACGGTCGGCCATCTGCGTATGGCCGGCAAGGAAGTGTTTCGCCATGCTGTGGGCATGGTGACGGATGTGATGCGCGACGCATTCGCCGCCACTGGCACGAGCGCCGACGACCTCGACTGGTTCGTGCCTCATCAGGCCAACGAGCGCATTATTGACGCCTCGGCCGAGAAACTCGGGATCGCAGGCTCAAAAATTGTGAAGACTGTGCAAATGCATGGCAACACGTCTGCGGCCTCGATCCCGTTGGCTTTGTCGGTCGCCAGCGCCGACGGGCGCATCAAGCGCGGGGATCTGGTAATGCTGGAGGCCATGGGCGGCGGCTTCACATGGGGCTCGGTGCTGGTCCGCTGGTAGGTGTTCGAATTTTATTTGGCGGGGACTTTTAGATAAAAGCCAAGGTCAACGTTGACTTTTTGTAAGCTTGAGCTTAGACAAAATCTCGTTGTAATTATTGATTTTCCTCCGATTCGAATCATTGGTGATATGATGAAGGCTGATAATTTAGAAGCCCAGGAGAGTCGTACCGTCACCCGTGCAGATCTTGCCGAGGCGGTTTATCGTCGCGTTGGCCTGTCGCGCGCGGAATCAGCCGAGCTCGTCGAGGTTGTGTTGCAGGAGATATGCGACACGGTTGAACAGGGAGAGACGGTCAAGCTCTCATCATTCGGCTCATTCATCGTTCGCGACAAAGGCGAGCGAATCGGGCGTAATCCAAAGACGGGCGTTGAAGTGCCTATCTGCCCGCGCCGCGTGATGGTGTTCAAGCCTTCGAACATCCTGAAAGCGCGCATTAACGGGCAGACTGTCGACGACGAATAGCCGGCTCCGCGCGATGGAGCCGGCGCAGCCGAGTTTCTGGGCGATGGACAAAAACGAAGACGCGTATCGTACGATCAGCGAAGCGGCCGAGGAACTCGACCTCCCGCAGCACGTCCTTCGTTTTTGGGAGACGCGGTTCCCGCAGATCAAGCCGATGAAACGTGGCGGGGGCAGGCGGTATTATCGCCCCGACGACCTCGAATTGTTGCGCGCAATTCGTCATCTGCTTTACGGCGAGGGCTATACGATCAAGGGCGTGCAACGCATGCTCAAGGAGCAGGGGCCTCGCCACCTCGCGCAACAGGTGGAGCTCGCCGCAGGCGGGCATCATCCGCACGCCGGCGGGGCGCCGCTCCTTTCAATGCGCGACGATACGCACGATACAGATCCGGACGGCCAAAAGGCCGAGTTGGACCGGGCGGTCAGTAAATCCGCCAATGTAGCGCCGCTCACCGCCTCCAGAGACTTTGCGCCGGACGCGGAGCAGAGCGACCATTCATTCATGCGCCGTCCTGTGCAGGCCGCCTCTTTCCTGACAGCAGTCGACCTGCGTGCGCTGGAGCAGGCGCTGGCGGACCTCGATGAATGCAAACGCATCCTGCAAAGCGCGGCTGACTAACTTAAAGCGTGAGGTCGCGTCGTATAGCTGTTGCATGGCGCAATAGGCTTCTCTATAACCCGCGCAGTCGGAGTGTAGCGCAGCCCGGTTAGCGCACTTGTCTGGGGGACAAGGGGTCGTGGGTTCGAATCCCGCCACTCCGACCATTTTCACTTCATACCGCGAGCCAGCGCATGTTTTCGATTTATCGTCGGGAACAACGCAGATGATTGGACCTGATCCTGATCCACGCATTGTTTTCGCGCCAAGGCACCGCGCGGTCATGAGCGTGACGCGAGACGATTGGGCAAAATGCTGACGGATAATTCCAACGCTGATCGCCAGATGTCGCTCGCCAGCATGGGCTGGTCAGACTTCTTTGCCGCGCAATTCGACGATAACGATGCAGGCCTCGCGCCGATGCGGATCGCCAGCGTCCACCGTGCGCGCATGAGCGCAATCTCCCCGACAGGCCCAATCAGGCTGATGCTTCCCGTTCACGCCAACACCGGCGATTACGCCGTGGGCGATTGGGTGCTGGTCGAGCCCGCGACCCATTTGCTGCGTCGTCGCCTCAAGCGCAAGACCGTGTTGCAGCGCCATATTGAGGGCGGCAAGGGCCCCCAGCTCGCCGGCGCCAATGTCGACACGCTGTTCATCGTCACCTCCTGCAATGCTGATTTCAACGCCGCGCGGCTTGAGCGCTATCTTGTGCTCGCCACCGAATCTGGCGCCAAACCTGTCATCTTGCTGACCAAAGCTGATCTTGTGGACGATGCGTCGCCGTTTCAGCAACAGGCGGCAGCGCTCCAGCGGGACCTTGCCGTCGTGACGCTGAACCCGCGCATCGGCGAGGCCATCGACGATCTCGCACCCTGGTGCGGTGCGGGTAAGACCGTGGCGCTGGTGGGTTCATCGGGCGTTGGCAAATCAACGCTGGTGAACACGCTTGCGGGCGTCGATCAGGACGCGCCGCAGGAAACCGGCGGCATACGCGAGCATGATTCCAAGGGTCGCCACACCACCACTTCGCGTTCGCTCCATGCGATTGCCGGCGGGGGCTGGGTGATTGACACGCCGGGCATGCGTTCGCTGCATCTGGGCGATTCCGCTTTTGGCATCGACACGCTCTTTGCTGAAATCACCGAACTTGCCCCGCTGTGCCGATTTCGCGATTGCACTCACCAGCATGAACCTGGCTGCGCTGTTCAGTCTGCGGTCGCCGCAGGCACGCTGGATGCGGATCGTCTTGTGCGCTGGCGGAAGCTGTCCGACGAGAACCGCAGCAACACGCCGGTTCAGAACGGGCCGCGCGGGGCTTCCGCCGGACGAGCTAAAAAGCGCTGAGCTGAACAAAATTCCGCTGTACGGTACGGGGCTTGCGCCAAGAGGCGCTGAAAGAGCGCCCTTGCAAACCGCGCCCTGCCGCCGCAATATGAGCACACATGCTTCCGGTCAGGCCGCGCTTGATACCCCCCCTTCACAACAGGAGCTCTTATGTCCGAAACTTCAGCAATCGACCACGACGCCGCCGAGGCCGCGATCCAGACGTTCAGCTTCAAGGCTCCGGAAGTCTACGAGCGCCGCAAGGCGATCGTGCGTTTGACCAGCAACGAACGCGGGCAGGCCGCTGTTCATTGCCTTGGTCAGGGCGGCGAGAACAATCTTCACTATCATGCCGGCGTGGACATCACCTGGATGGTGCTGAAAGGCCGCGCGCGCTTCTACGGCCCGGAAGATATCGTTCGTGGCGAGTTTGGACCGCACGAAGGAATTCTCATTCCCGCTGGCGCTCGCTATTGGTTCGAAAGCTGCGGAACGGACGATCTCGAACTGCTGCAGGTCAAGACCTACCACAAGGGTCGCGGCACCGATAAGCGGATCGACGCCGCAGCGCGCGATTACGACATCACCGCAGGCGCCAGCCATTTCGAAGCTGAAAAAGTTTCCTGAGGCGCAAGCGTCTTTGCGAAAACGAAGAGGCGCTCTGTTTGAGCGCCTTTTTTTTCGCCTGTGCCGCCAGGCCGCTTCACGCGCCCCATCTGCCTGCGCCTACTGAAGGCTGCTTGTGTCGCACGATGCAGCTGCTGCCCAAGGCCTGAACGTCCACAACTTGCGTCAGCATCGAAAAAACAATGTCC
Organism: Beijerinckiaceae bacterium; assembly: GCA_947476075.1. Classification (GTDB taxonomy): domain Bacteria; phylum Pseudomonadota; class Alphaproteobacteria; order Rhizobiales; family Beijerinckiaceae; genus Terripilifer. The sequence continues at coordinate 4,939 of CANJPM010000042.1, read as the reverse complement.
TCGTCGGTAATTCCATTACGGAAAAAGCGAATCACGGACAGCGCAAGCTGGTTTGGATCGACATGACCAAGTCTGATCCTGCAACGACGATATGTCCTGCGCATTGAGGCAACTTCCTCTGCGTCGAACCATTGCTCTTCCGATGCGTTCTGCATGTGCGCCCCTCGCTGTTCCATGGCTGATGATGAAAGGACGCGACGCATTCGTCAAAGCGCCAGACGCAGTATAATTCTTTTTGGAAAATTGGAGCGCACCTCTTTCGACGCGCTCCTCATAGCCTGAAATTCTGCTCTTATTAGCATTGATGCTGCTAGAAAGATTTTGCTCCGTATGCTTCGGAATTAGCTACGTGAAGCGCGACCTGCGTACGGTTGTGAACGCCTATTTTCCGCATGATGTGCCGAATATGAATTTTCACTGTCGCTTCTGAAATCATCATCCGTCGTGCGATCGTTTTGTTTGACAATCCTTCACGCAGATGGCGCATAACCTCCTGCTGTCGATTTGTCGCCTCAGCTTCGATCGTTTGTCCATCGGGTCTTGACGGCGACGTGAGGCTTGACGATCCAACGGCAGACGGTGAACAAAATGAACCGCCAGCAGCGACCAGATCCAATGCGCGCAAAACAAGCGCCGGGTCCATGTCCGAAGTCAGAAAAGCCGATGCTCCGTTCTCGAAAGCAATACGCGCAAGCTCTGGCGTACTTTCCATAGTTGAGAGAACGGCCAGCGACTTTCCACTTGTGTGAGAAATACGCGATGACGTTTCCGATATTGTTCGAAGCGCATCCGTATCAGATCCGATAACCAGCAGCACAATTCCCGAACCAGCGTCATCAATGGAAAACTCTGCAATTGCAGACGCTGAAACCTGAAATCCGTTAGCTGCAAAATAGGGGCTGAGCATGTGAGCGATGCACGCTCGTCTGAAGGGAAGATCATCAAGGATGATGATCGTAGTGTGAGCCTCTGCATTCATGCTGTCTGACATTGTGTCCTCGCTATCGCAACGCGTTACGCAAAATTGACTGCGGCCCCACACGCACACTTTAAGCGCTGACTTGCGTTAATCCACTCTGCCAATGGGGCAATGCGACGCCCAAAAGGACTAGCGCATTCGAGACGTTGAAGCGAAGCGGTGACAAAACCCGGCGGCGGCGCCGCAGCTTTCCCGCCTTGCGGCTAAGGTCGTGATTTACCTTGGTTTAAGTGTGTTCTGGCGTTTTTATTCGAAGTGTAATTTATTGTAATCCATCAGCACGGCGCGTCACTGACCTTGATTGTTTTAACTATCTTGAATCGAACGTCAGACGGTGCGCCTCATACGATCTTTGAATCGTAAAATACACGCTCAGTCGAAGTGTTGTTCTGTTTGCCGCGGGGGCGGTGACGCTTGGCGTCGAATATCTGGGGTTTAACCATGAATAGTCACGTGTTCGACAACAATGGCCTCGTAGTTCTGGTCGATGACTTGCCATTTCGGAGAGCCGGTTTGGCGAATATCCTGGCGCCGTGGGCGTTCTCGGAAGGCTTTGCGCTGAAGGCCGTCCGCCTTGAAGAACTCGGTGCGTGCGACGCCATCACTCCGCAATTGTATATTCTCAGCGTCGGCGGCGATGGTATGACTGAGGATGGGTTTCTAAATGCTGTTCGCGCCATGCGATTGCAATCGCCAGTAACGCCTGTCTGCATTTTCTCCGACAGCTCTGATGCGTCGACTGTTCGGCTTGCCTGTACGTCGGGCGTAGATGCTTACATCCCCACTAATCTTGAGCCGCCGACGGCTTTGAAGGCGCTCTCCTTTGTCGTCGCAGGCGGCAAGTTTTTCCCGCCAGCGAGTTTGTTCTCAAGCGATAAGAACCATGCGAGTGACAGGTTGAACGAGGCGCATGGGAGCTTCCGTCTGACGCAACGGCAAAACGATATAATTGATGCGCTCAGGTTTGGGCATTCAAACAAAATTATCGCGCGACAGCTCAATATCGCTGAGGCGACCGTGAAGATTCACATCCGTCAGATCATGCGAAAACTTGGTGTGCAGAACCGGACACAAGTAGCTCTCGCGGTTTTGTCGAATGAAGAGCGCGGGATGAGCAGCGCCCCTCATTACGCTGCGCGGGCGCCCTAGTTTACGGAAGCATGCGCGGAGCTCGATGAGCTTTGGCGACACTTTAGTCCGCGCAGCCTGCGGGGACTAAACCTCCCGGAAGCTTCGTTGGAAGGCCTGCTTGAAGGGCTCGATCATATATTCCAGCATCGTGCGGTGAGCTGTAACGATAAGAACTTCCGCCGGCATGCCGGGAATTATTTCCATACTCGGCTGCAAAAGTTTCAAGGCGTCACGATCAACTTCCACGCGCGCCAGATAATACGGCTGCGTATTTGCAGATTCCTGTATTCGGTCCGCTGAGACCGATTGCACAGTCCCGGAGATCCGCGGCAGGCCCCGATTAGAAAACGCGGTAAGATGGATCAACGCGGACAATCCCTTATGCACGACATCGATATCGTTTGGCGACACGCGTGCGTCAATTAGCAACTTGTCTTCGACAGGTACGATCTCGAGTATAGATTCGCCCTTTTGCACTACGCCGCCTTCGGTTTTGAACCGCATGTTAACAATCGTTCCGCTCACAGGCGCGGTGACAATGGTGCGTCTTAATATGTCGCGGCTTGAGGTCAGTCTTTCGCGCGCTACTGAAAGATCAAGGCGCACCTGATCGATTTGCGCAGACACCTGATCCGCACGCTGCGCGTCCAGCGATATCAATTGCGTTTGCGTTTCGCCGATCTGTTGCTTCACGCGCGCGATAGTTCCCAGATATTCACCCTGTCGGCCGCGAATTTCCGCCTGGACCCGCTGCAACCGAAGAAGCTCGGGCTTTGAGATAATACCCTTTGAGCGCAATTCTTCTTTGCCCGCGAGTTCTTCTTGTATCAAATCCAATTGCCGCGAGGCGCTTTCCAATTGCGCATTCAAAGCTCCTATTTGCTCGTTTGATTGGTCGATACGCTGACCAAGAACCTTCTGGTTCGTAGCGTGCGAATGTTTCCGCGTCCGGAAGATCGATTTTTGTCCATTGATGATTTCACGTAGACCCGGATCGTTCGCGTGTTGGACGACCTCATCGGGAATCGTGATCTCCCCGCTGTCGTAAAGCTCGGCCTGCAGCCGCGCCTGAGTGATCAGAAGCGTGCGGTATTGGCCAAGGAGAGCCTCAAAAGCCGTCGAAGCCTGAATGCTTTCTAACGTGATCAGCGGCTGCCCCATGATCACGACGTCGCCATCGCGGACCTGTAACGCGGCAATTATTCCTCCTTCCAGATGCTGGATTGTTTTACGATTTCCATCCGGACTCACGACGCCGGACGCAACGGCGCCTGCTGGAAGTTTGACAAGACCGCCCCACGCGCCGGCTCCGCCCATGAAAACAAGAATAAGAATGGCGCCCCACATTGCTGGCTTGCGAACAGATTGCCGCAGAGCTGTTTCCGTCACCGGCGCAGGAATCGTAATATTGGTTCGTTGTTCGCTGACTTCATTGTTTTTTCTGTTGGTCATGCCTCGCCCTTTCCTAATCATGTATTTGCGGAGGCGTCCTGCGCCTGCGCTGCAATGCTTGGATTTGCCGCAGCGCGCAGCCGCGCGAGAATCTCGGCTCTGGGGCCAAACAGCTCTACCCGTCCTTCTCTGAGCAGCAGAATCTTGTCTGCCTGCGCGAGCGTTGAGGGCCTGTGTCCAACGATCACAAGCGTTACGTCGTCCTGCTTCAGTTCAGCGATCGCTGCGGCAAGGGCCGATTCTCCAGTTTGATCGAGGTTGGCGTTGGGCTCGTCGAGCACGATGATTCTCGGACGCCCATAAATTGCGCGCGCCAAGCCGATGCGCTGACGCTGACCGCCGGACAGGCGGTCGCCGCCATCCCCGATCTGCGTATCGTATCCCTGCGGCAGCTTTTGGATCATCTCATGCGCATGTGCGATCATCGCAGCGCGGACAACAGCCTCATCGTCGGGCCTGTTCATGCGCGCGATGTTTTCGCGAATAGTTCCTGCAAACAATTCGACGTCCTGGGGCAGGTAGCCGATGTGCGTTCCCAGTTCGTCCATATTCCAGTGATGTAACTCGGCGCCATCCAGTCGCAATTCGCCGCTGCTGGGACGGCTTATGCCCACGAGCAATCGGCAGAGTGTTGTTTTGCCGCTAGCTGATGCGCCGATAATCGCGACAGCCTCGCCCGGTGACAAAGCGAATGAGACATCGTCAAGCGTACTGGTTCTTGAGCCCGGCATTACATAGCTGACGTTGCGAAGCGTAACATGTCCCTCGGGTGTTGGCAGCTGCATACGGCGCGGCTCCGCCGGCATCGAAGCCATCCGCCCTTTCAGGCGGGTGAAGGCGACGCGGGTCGCAGCAAAATTGCGCCAGCTGGCCATCGCGAGTTCTACGGGCGCGAGCGCGCGTCCTAGAAGAATCGATGAGGCGATCATCGCGCCAGCGGTCATCTCGTTACGCAGAACAAGATAGGCGCCCAGTCCCAACGTCGCCGATTGTACAAAGAAACGGAAGAACTTCGTAAATCCGATGATCGCGCCATTTCGTTCAGCAGCGATCTGTTGCGCATTCAGGGACGATGCGTTGCGCGCCTGCCAGCGGCCTAACATGGCCGGCAGCATTCCCATTGAACGAACGACCTCCGCATTGCGTATTGTGGCTTCCGCTTGCTGCATCGTTATAATTTGGTCTGCATTCGCCTGTGCGTTTGCTTTGCGTGTGATCAATTCGTTCACGACGGTAAGCGCCAGCAGGAGCAGGGCAGAGATGATCGCGAATATCCCTAGCCATGGATGGAGCATCCAGACCAGCATAATGAAGAACACAGTCCATGGGGCGTCGAAGAAGACGGTCAGAGCGGGCGAGGCCATGAAGGATTGCACT
>CANJPM010000041.1 GCA_947476075.1 Beijerinckiaceae bacterium | reverse complement strand
GAGCCCAAAAACCGGCGTGCGGGCGACGCCTCGCAGGAGCTTGCTTTTGGCGTCGCGCTGCATCCGCGCGATGGCTCCGATTTCGAAGAATTGTTGCGCCACGCCCGCGGCGCCCGCGCGCGGGCGAGCGGAAAATTCGCATGAGCCGGCCCGATCTCAAACACGTCGAAACGCGGACCCGGACGCTGGCGCGTCTGCTCGACGACAGCCGGGTACGCCGGTTCAAGCGCGGGCGCACCCTCGAGCGGCTGGGCTATGAGGTGATTGAGGCAGCTGCCGAGCCTGCAAGCCTCACGGGCCAGGGCGCTTGCGATCTTCTGCTTGTCGAGGCCGATCAGGCGCCGTGCGCGCTCTGGACGCTCGACGATCTGTGCCGATTGGGCCGTGCTCATTGGCCCCATTGCGCCATCGTGCTGTTGGGAGCCGACGCCAATGGCTGGCCCAAGGCCCGGCTGGCGGCCGCAGGAATCGACGAGGCTCTGCACAAGTCTTTTGCGCCGGAAGAACTGCGCGCTGTTTTGCTGGGCGTTCGCCACGCCGCCCCGGTCGCTTGCGAAGCGTCGCCTCTGGATGCGCCCATTCTGGATCCGCATGTTTTGCATGGGCTGGAGCGTCTGGGCGGGGCCGCGTTCATCGCGGAGTTGATTGAACAATTCGTCCAGGAATGCGAGGCGCTGCCAAAGGCGCTGGAGACCGCGGCGCTGTCGGGGGATGCCCATGCTTTTGGTGCGCTTTTGCATGCGCTGCGCAGCGCGGCGGGCAATCTGGGGGCGTCGCGGATCTTCGACCGCTGCCTCGCCTGGCGCGAGACGAGCGCCGCTGAACTGGCGGTGGACGGTGCTGCCCGGGTCGCGATCCTGCGGTCTGATTTCACGCAGACGCTGATCGCGTTGCGCGCCTTTGCGCGCTAGTCTCTGCCCAAAGGAGATATTCAATGAACGCAGCCTCGCCGCCGACAGCTCTCGACGCCGCCGCCATCGCCGCGCACCTCGCCGCCGATCTGCCCACATGGCGCCATGAGGGAAGCGCGATCATCCGCACGTTCAAGGTGAATGGGTTCAAGAGCGCGATGATGCTCGCCAACGCCGTCGGACATCTGGCCGAGCAGGCATGGCATCACCCCGACATCGCCATCTCGTGGGGCAAGGTCGAGGTGAGCCTGTGGAGCCATGACGCCGGGGGCGTGACGCTGCGCGATCTGGCGCTGGCGCGACGGATCGAGGATTTTGCGATCTGGCGCCCGAGCGCAAAAACCGGCCCGCTGGAGGGCACTCCGGCGGACGCGGTTCATGCTTATGTCCTGAGCGATTGAGCTTTTACTTTTCGGCGTCGCGACCGTCAGCCTCGCGACCGCCGTGGGAGGCGTGGCCTCCCTTGCGTCCCGCTTCGCTGGCGAGCTCATGATCGCGTGAGAAGCTGCGCATTGCGGGTCGCACGCTCTGGCCGCCTTTGCGGCCGGCTTCAGCGGCCAGCGAACGATTGCGGGAGAAACTGCGTTTCTCCTTGGGAACGCTGGTGCCGCCCTTGCGGGCGATCTGACGCTGTTTCTCGGGGTCCATAGATGCAAAGCCCCGGGTCGATTTACGGACTGGCTTATCGGTTTCCATGAGGGATCCATTTGCTCGACGCGACAAAACACTGACGATCAGCTTGGTCTGAACTATTTGGCCAAACGTCAGGACCAGGGCGCGGCGAGACTTTCCCCCCGTCGCAGAACCTTGTCAGTGAGCTAACCGCAAGCTGCGGTGGAAGTTCCCGAAAAAGCGATGAACTATGAAATTAATTTAGAGATCAACGAAACTTTTCTGGAAACGTCCGGAGTCCCGCACACTCAAGGTTCTAACTCTTAAAAGGAGAAAATGGTGCAGCCTGGATCAGAGCCTCCTTCAGCCACACGGCGTGAAAGCGATTCCTTTGGCCCGATTGACGTGCCCGCCGATCGCTATTGGGGCGCGCAGACGCAACGCTCGCTGGAAAACTTCCGCATCGGCTCGCAGCTTATGCCGCTTGCGCTTGTCCATGCGCTGGCTCTGGTCAAGCAGATCGCCGCGCAAACCAATCGCGACCTTGGCCTTCTGGAGCCCAGGCTGGCCGACGTGATCATTGCAGCTGCCGACGAGGCCGCGCGCGGCCTGCTTGACGATCATTTTCCGCTGGTCATCTGGCAGACAGGTTCCGGCACGCAGACCAATATGAACGCGAATGAGGTGATCGCGAACCGCGCCAGTCAGATGCTGGGCCACAAACCGGGCGATCCAAAGCCGCCGGTGCATCCCAACGATCACGTCAATCTCGGCCAATCCTCCAACGATTGCTTTCCAACCGCCATGCATGTCGCAGCGGCGCTTGAGACCACAAGCCGCCTGCTGCCCGCGCTCGACGGGCTGGCGGGCGCGCTGGAGGGCAAAGCGCAGGCGTTCAGTTCCATCGTGAAAATCGGTCGCACCCATATGCAGGACGCGACGCCGATCTCGCTGGGCCAGGAATTTTCCGGCTGGGCTGCACAAGTGCGGCTGGGGGCGAGCCGCGTGCGCATGGCTTTGGGCGGCGTATTCGCGCTGGCCCAGGGCGGCACGGCGGTGGGCACGGGGCTTAATACGCATCCTGATTTTGCGGACCGCTTCGCCCATTCCATGAAAACGGCGACCGGACTGCCTTTCGCCACCGCGCAAAACAAATTCGAGGCTTTGGCGTGTCATGACGCTTTAGCGTTTTTCCATGGCGCCTTGAGCGCGCTGGCGGGCGGTCTTTTCAAGATAGCCAATGATTTGCGCCTGCTGGGCAGCGGCCCGCGCTCAGGCCTTGGCGAATTGATTCTGCCGGAAAACGAGCCCGGCTCCTCGATCATGCCCGGCAAGGTCAATCCAACGCAGGCCGAGGCGCTGACGATGGTGTGCGCGCGCGTCCTTGGTAATCAGGCGACGGTAAACTTCGCCGCCTCGCAGGGGCATTTGCAGCTCAACGTATTCAAGCCGGTGATCGCTGACGCAGTGCTGCAATCCATCGCCCTGCTGGCAGATTCCGCGCTGAGCTTTTCCAAAAATTGCGTTGAGGGAATTGAGCCCAACGAGGCGCGAATTGCCGACCTCGTCGACCGCTCGTTGATGCTGGTGACGGCGCTGGCCCCGCAGATTGGCTACGACAAAGCCGCGCACATCGCCAAAGCCGCGCACGCCAACGGGACGACTTTGCGGGAAGAGGCGTTGAAGGCTGGGATTGCGGCGGAGCTTTTCGACGCTCTGGTGCGGGCGGATTTGATGCTGGCGCCCAAAGCTTCCAGTTAAAAAGCTTCAAAACAAAATCACGGCGCCTTGGGCGGACTCGCGCGCAGGCATTGCTGCGTTAATCCATCATAGCGCGCGCGGTCGGCCTCGCTCAATCGCCCGCCGGTCATCTTGTCCCACAGGCCCGCTTTGTTGGCCTCGCTCACCACGCATGTGCAGGCGCTCTCGCAGAACTCGCGACCCGCGCCCGCCTTCACGCATTGGCCCACGCAGGATGCGTGAAACATCGGCTGGTCGCGATCAGCGGGTGCGGGGCCTGTGATTTGCGACGCGATGAACACGAGCGCAAACAGGACCGGCTGATGCACAAGATAGAACGCCAGCGAATGGCGCCCGCCCAGCGTGAGCGTGCGCGAGATTGCGCCGCTCTCGCGCCAGCCTGTCATGCGCTCTGGCAATCCGCGCGCGAGAAACGCTTGCGCGCCAGCAAGCCCCAGCAAAGTAAAGCCGGCCCATGGAAACAAGGGCCGCCAATCATTGCTGCGTGGTTCAATGGAGCCAAGGCCTGACCAATATTGTATCGGCTCAAAATGCGCCCCGGCGATCAGCCATGGCGCCAGGATGATCGCGATTCCGGCGAGCGCCGCAAACGGCCATGCCCTGCCCAGAAACACCAGCCCGAGAAGGCTTGCCGCAACGATGCAATGCAGCACGCCAAAGCCCACAAAGGATTCGGGAAAAATCCACGTCGTGACCAGCGTCACGAGCATGGCGGCGGCGAAGACGATTGCGAGCCGGCGCCAGAACGCGGCCAGCTTCAGCCCGTCGCGCGCGGACAGCGCAAGGCTCACGCCTACAAGCGTTAGAAACGAAATCGCGACGCCATGGCCGAACGCCTGAAACACAGGCGCTTGCGTCGTCTCGCGCGCGACAAAGCCAAAAAAAGCCAGATCCCAAATGAAGTGATAAACCGCCATCGCCGCAAGCGCGGCCCCGCGCGCAGCATCCACAAGCGGAAGGCGTGGAAGGGGCTGGCTCACGTCACAGGCTCACTTTCTGGTTTTGAACGATCCAAAGATCATGTCCGGCGCAGACGTATTGTGCCGCGAAAAGCTCGCGCGACCGGCCCAGATTTCGCTGGCCTCGGCCGTCTTGAAATCCATGATCGAGCCCTCGCCCCAGCGCTGCTGGCCCTTGGGCTTCCATGCGATGCGCGCCGCGTCATTATTGGATTCGGTGATGTACATGGAGCGCAAGGAGGCGAACGGCAGGTCGCGCGGAATGGCGCCCTCCAGCGCCACGTCGAGCGCGATATGTTCGGCATCGAGCGCGCCGATCTTCATCAAAGCCGCCCCCCCGCGCGCAAATTCCAGCCGGAACGTGCGGGCCTGCGCGTCGAACACAATTTCCTTGATGTCGACGATGGGACGCTGCTGCATTTCCACCGGGCCGATCAGGAAGGATGAGCCATAGGCCGTCCAGCGCATGTCAGCGAAGGGCAGCGGGCGCGCGCGCCAATAACCATCGGGCGGATAGACGACGAGAAATTCTTCGGCGCGCTCGCGATGATTGGTCCACACCTGCAGCAGGTGGATCTCTTTGAACGACTCGTTCTTGTTGTTCTCTTTGTCCACGATGCGGATCGGCGTATTGGCGCCGCGCCAGAAAGTGGGATAGGTCCACGCCACCAATTGCAGATCGGGCGTCTCGAAAATGGTGCGGCGAACGATCTTCTTCGTGGATGTCGCCACAACCGGATCGGCGCTCATGTCGCAGGCGGTGAAATCGGGCGCATAGCGGTCAACGCCGATGCCGCCGATAAAGGCGGGATGGACCGCCTGGACGCGAAAGGTCGAGGGCGGAGCGCCGCCGCTCAGGGCCGAAAAATCGACCTGAATATTGTCCTTCTCCGCGCACAAAACCGGCTCGCTGCGATTGGTGACGGCGACCGCGATCTCGTCGGGATCAATCGCGCGCGCGGGCAGGTTGGGCTGCGCGGGTTGAGCGAATGCGCTGGAGGAAATTGCGCTCATCAGCAAAGCGAAAGCAAAGTTTTTCATGCAACCTCTGGGGACGGGATAACGGCAATGGCGGGTGCGCTGGCATGGAGCGCAGCGATAATGGCGGGCGTTTCAATTTCTTCAGGGATTGCGCACAGGCCCGCTTTGGCGAGGGTTTCGCCAAGGGCGGGATCGGCGGTGACGATCGCAAAAGGAATCGCCAAAACATAGCCCAGCGTCAATGGCAGCGACCACAAAAGCAAATAGGGCGAGAGCGCCAGCCCCAGCGCCATCAGCGCCAGCCCAAACAAAGTTTGCGGCCACAAGCCTTGCGCCGCAACGCCCCAGGACAGCGCATGGGCGTCGCGCGACTGGCCGTTCCAGATCACGGCGCGGCCAAAGACCAGCCCGATCATGAACAGGCTGGTGCGCAGCGTCACGCAGGGCGCGATCAGCAGCGAGAAGATGATTTCCACGCTCGCGCCGACCGCAAAACGCGCGCCCCCGCCATAACGTTTCAGGCCGCCGGGCGTCAGCGCGACATCCAGAAAGCCCGCCAGCTTTGGCGCAAGATACATCAGCATGAAAAATCCGTAGAGCCCCAACGCCGAGCCCGCCGGAAACAGCGCCATGTCTTCGCCGTCGAGCGGCTTCAGCGCCGACAAAAGGATGATCGCGGTCCACGCGGGAATGCCGATGAACATGGAGATCGCCCACACCAGTTGAAACCGGCTCATCGGTTGCAAGCCGGGTGTGGCGAGAAGGCGAAAGTATTGCATGTTACCCTGACACCAGCGCAAATCGCGGCGGGTGAATTCGAGCAGCGTCGGCGGGTTTTCTTCATACGAGCCGACTTCTTCGGGAAGCACGCGTACTTCATAGCCGCCGCGCCGCATGAACGTGGCCTCCACCTGATCGTGCGACATGATTTGCCCGCCCAGCGGCGGCCCGCCTGGCAGGACCGGGAGATCGCAATGTTGAACAAACGGGGCGATGCGCACCAGCGCGTTATGGCCCCAGAACGGCCCGCAATCAGCCGTCCACCAGGCGCTGCCCATCGTATAGGGACGCATGCCGTGACGCATGCCAAACTGGAAGATGCGCGCAAATGCCGAGCGACTCGGCGCACCCACAACAAGGCTTTGCAATATCCCTATTTTCGGATGCGCCTGCGCAATGCGCGTCATGCGCAAAATCGTCTCGCCCGACATCAGGCTGTCGGCGTCAAGCGGCAGCATGAAATCATAATTGGCGCCGTGGCTGTCGCAGAATTCGCGCACGTTGCCGGCCTTGTAGCCCTCATTGCTGGTGCGGCGGCGATAATGCAGGCCTTTTAAGCCCGCTTGTTGGGTCCAGCGCGCGAACGCCTGTTCTTCGGCGCGCGCCACCTCGTCCTCGCTGGTGTCGCTGAGCACAAAGTATGAAAACGCATCGCCAAAGCCTGTGGCCTCAAGGCTTTCGCGCACAGCGGCAATGCGGGCGAAGGCGCGCGCGGGGTCTTCGTTGCGCAGCGTCATCAGCACGGCGGTTTTGGCTTTGACGGGCGCCTGCACATCTTCCGCAGCAAAAGGCGCGGCTGACTGGCCAAGGCCGGGCCTGTGCAGCAGCCACACGCCGATGATCGCGTTCCAGACGCCCAGCACGCTCCACGGCGCGGCGATGGCGAAACAGACGAAAATCGCTATGTCTATCGCGCTCCAGCCGCTCACGCTCAAAATCGAGGCGAGCCAGACCAGCAGGGCGCCGAACGAGACGATGTTGAGCCCGGCGACGAACAGGCGGCGCGCGAACAGGTCGGCGCGGCTTTGAAGACCTGCAGGGGTAGCATTTGCCGGGGTAGCGTCTTGCTGGGGGATCATGTACGCGAAACTCTTGATGTTCGCGCGATCTGCGCGGGTGGGAAGCTCATTGCGAAAGGCGCCTCTATGTCGCACGCCAACATAAGCGGGCCAAGGGCTGTCGCAAGCCAGGACGCAAACGTTGATATGGCGGCCCGCGCGCTTTGGTATGTCGCGCCCGGCGAGGCCGCAATCCTGCCCGTGACCCTGCCAGCCCTGGGGCCGGGGCAGGCGCGCGTCAAAACCCTGTTCAGCGGATTAAGCCGGGGGACGGAGCGTCTGGTGTTTACAGGCCGCATTCCGCCATCCGAATATGAAACCATGCGCGCGCCCATGCAGGAGGGCGCTTTTCCTTATCCAGTTAAGTACGGCTATTGCGCAGTTGGGATCATTGCTGACGGCCCAAAAGATTGGCTTGGCCGGCATGTCTTTGCGCTGCACCCGCACCAGAGCGCCTTTGTGGCCGACGTGGCGATGCTGCGTCCCATTCCCGAAGCCCTGCCGCCGCGCCGCGCCATTCTGTCGGCCAATATGGAAACCGCCCTCAACGCTCTGTGGGATTCGGGCGCGGGGCCGGGAGACCGCATTTTGGTCGTGGGCGCGGGCATGCTTGGCCTGCTCACAGCCTGTCTGTGCGCCCGCCTGCCCGGCGCCGACGTGACCGTCGTCGATCTTGATCCGGACCGCCGCGCTCTGGCGGAAAGCTTTGGCGCCCGCTTTGTTTGCGCGAGCGATTGGGCCGCACAGGGCCGCAATGATTTCGACGTCGTGTTCCACGCGTCGGCCAGCGCGCCCGGCCTTGCGCTGGCGCTCAACGCCGCCGGGCTGGAGGCGAGCGTCGTGGAGCTGAGCTGGTACGGCGCCGGCGACGTGCCCGCCCCGCTGGGCGGCGCCTTCCATTCCCGCCGCCTGCGCCTCGTCTCAACCCAAGTGGGACAAATTTCCCCCTCCCGCCGCCCGCGCTGGGATTATGCCCGCCGCATTGCCAAAGCGATGGACCTGCTCTGCGACGACAGGCTCGACGCATTGATTGATCGGGACGTCGCGTTTGAGGACATGCCGGACGCGATGGGCGAGATCTTTGCAGCCGGCGCCAAGGGGCTGGGGATTGTGGTGGGGTATTGAGGGGGGATGCGCGCGGTCCAGATCGCGCCCTAATCTTCCAGCAGCAAGCTCACCACCTGCATGGCGATCGTGCTGAATGCGTAAATCTCCAGCGAGCGGCGCCCGATCCAGTTGAGCGTTTGCGCCAGCGGCGCGGGCGGGCGCCATGTTAAATCCTTGCGGCGGAAGGCGAGGAGCGTTCCAGTCAGCGCGCAGATCAGCAGCGCCAGTGTGATGATTTCTTCAAAATCCAGGCGCCAGAACAGGCTTTCGCTCAGCAGATAAAAACCGCCGCAGATGAGTGCGACAATGTTGCGCGCCAGCGTGCTTCCCGGCTCGCCCAAAAGCGCAAGGCGGGCGCTCAGGCCCAGCAGAGCCCACAGCCAGCCGCTCAATCCGTATTCAATCACATTGCCGAACAGCGGCGCCAGCGCGGCCAGCGCCAAGGCCAGCAGCGGCAAAGCGAGGCGCTTTTGCGCGATAAACCTCTCCACATGCGGCAAAACAAGCCGCAGCAGCGCAAAGCTGAACAGGATGTTGAGCGAAGCGTCCCAGCCGTCGCTGATAATGTCGAGCCCGGTGAGGATGGCGCCCAGCACAAGCCACGAGGCGGGAATGGTTTTTGTGCGCGCAAAGCCGATCAGGAAGAAAAAGATCGGCGCGGCGGGCCGGCCAAACACCCGCCACCATGTCTCATCGGGGTCAAAGAACAGGCCGTAATGATCGACGAGAACCAGCGCGAGGCCGGCCAGCTTCAGGATGTCCGTCGTGGTGATTTTTGGCGAGGGCTGCATGGCGATCCCGGAATTATCCCGCAGCTATGCGAAGTCACGCCCCATGTGTCCAGACAGAAACACAATCTGGACCGCGAGCCCCAGATCGCGCCCCCAGATCGCGCCCCCAGATCGCGCCCCCAGATCGCGCCCCTTGCCTTCCCGGCCCTTGAGCGTCATCTAGGCGCAGCATCATCAAACTGAAGGAAACGCCATGTACGCTGTTGAAGTGCGCGACCACATCATGATTGCGCATTCTTTCAAGGGGGAGCTGTTTGGCCCCGCCCAGAAGCTGCATGGCGCGACCTTCGTGGTTGACGTCGCGTTCTTCCGCAAAGAGCTGACCAGCGATTATGTGGTGGTGGACATTGGCCGCGCTCATGATGCGCTCAAAGCCTGCCTCGGGCCGCTGAACTACCAGAACCTCGACGAGCTGCCCCAATTTGCAGGCAAGCAGACCACGACCGAGCATTTGTCGAAATATATTTTCGACGCCATGGCCAACGCCGCCCGCACCGGCGAACTGGGGCCGGGCGGCGAGGGCATCTGCAAGATTCGGGTGAACCTGCACGAATCCCACGTTGCGCGCGCCTGGTATGAAGGCGATCTCGCGTGAACCCATCGCCTGTGCGCGCGATCTTCGCCATTCCCGGCGATCTGGCCACGCCCACAGGCGGTTATGCCTATGACCGGCGCGTGCTGGCTTTGCTCGGCGCGCATGGAATCGACGCTAGGCTGCTCACGCTGCCGGGCTCGTTTCCAAGGCCCGGCGCCGAGGATCTGGCGATCACGCGGCAGGCTTTGTCTGCGGTCTCGCCTGACGACGTGCTGCTGATCGACGGGCTGGCGTGGGGCGCGATGCCGGTTGATCTGGCCGCCGCCCTTGGCTCCAACATCGTGGCTTTGTGCCATCATCCGCTGGGGCTGGAATCGGGATTGTCCAAGCCCCAGGCCGACGCTTTGATCGCCAATGAGACGATGACCTTGTCGTTCGTCGCCAAGGTGATCGTGACGAGCCATTCCACGCGCGGGACGCTGATCGCGCAATTTGGCGTGCCGCCCGAAAAAATAATGGTGGCGGAGCCAGGAACCGATCCCGCCCCGCGCGCCATCGGGAGCGGCAGGGCAGGTCTCAATCTGCTGGCGGTCGGCTCCATAGTGCAGCGCAAGTGCTATGATCTGTTGATCGAGGCGCTTGCGCCTCTGAAAGATCTTGATTGGCGCCTGCATATTGTCGGCGCGCAGGATCGCGCGCCCTCTTGCGTGCAGGCTTTGCGGGCGCAGATCGCAGAGGCAGGGCTTGACGAGCGTGTAATTCTTGTGGGCGGCGCGTCCGACGATGAACTTGGCGCGCTTTATCATCATACAGACCTGTTCGTGTCGTCCTCGCGCTATGAGGGCTATGGCATGGTGTTGACGGAGGCTTTGGCGCGCGGTCTGCCAATCATCGCCTCGACCGGGGGCGCGGCCGCCGACACTTTGCCCGATGGCGCGGGCTTGAAAATCCCCCCTGACGATGCGCCCGCTTTGCGGCAAGCTCTGCGCCGGGCGATGGGCGACAGCGCCTTGCGCGCGCAGCTTGCACTGGCGGCCAGCGCTGCGGCGCTGAACTTGCCGACATGGAATGATGCGGCCAGGATCGTTGCGCAGACTCTGCGGGCTGTTGCGGATGGAGATTCAAAATGAGCTTTTCGGCTGAATGGCTCGCCTTGCGCGAGCCCGTCGATCATCGCTCCGTCAGCGCAAAGCTGCGGGCTGAAGTTGCGCAGGCGTTTACGCAAAGCGACTCGCTGCGGATCGTCGATATGGGCTGCGGCTCAGGCTCAAACCTGCGTGGGCTTGCGCCGGTTTTGCCGCAGAATCAGCACTGGACGCTGGTCGATTGGGACGCGGCTTTGCTCAGTCACGCGCGGCAGGCTTTGTCGCAATGGGCTGATTCGAGCAGTGCGGATGATGAGACGCTCGTGCTGGAAAAAGACGGCAAGCATTTGCGGGTGAATTTCCTGCAAGCCGATCTTGCCCGCCATGTCGAGCATGCGCTCGATGTCGGAATCGATCTGGTGACGGCTGCGGCGTTTTTTGATCTGGTGTCGGAAGACTGGATCGAGACTTTTGCAAAAGCCATGGCGGCGCGCAAATTGCCGCTTTACACTGTGCTCACCTATGACGGGCATGAGCGCTGGTCGCCGGCCCATCCCGCCGATCCCGCCATGAACGCGGCGTTTCACGCCCATCAGCGCAGCGACAAGGGCTTTGGTCCGGCGGCTGGTCCGGCTGCGGCCGCAGACCTTGTGCGCGCCTTTGCGCAGAACGGGTATGGCGTGCAGCGTGACAGCTCGCCGTGGAACATTATGCGAGCTGATGGTGCGCTGCTCGCCGATCTGGCGCGCGGCGCCGCCAACGCTGTGCGCGAAACCGGTCTGGTGGACAAAGCCGAAATCGATTCATGGCTGTCGGCCCGCGTGAGCGCACAAACCTGCATGATCGGTCATGAGGATGTGTTCGCGCGCCCCTGAGGAGCCCTAGCCGCCCCAGCTTTTGGGCAGCATGCGCCAAAGCACAATGTCCTTGTTGACGAGCGTATGCTTCACGGCGCCTGCGATGTGCAGCAGCACCAGAAACGTCATCAAGATTGCGCCGGCAAAATGCAGACGCTGGAAAAGTATGAACAGCGCTTCGTCTTTTGGCGCGAGGTGGGGCAGCGTGAACAAGCCAAACACCGAGACGTCGACGCGATAGGCCGACGTCATCAGCCAGCCGATGACAGGCATCGCCAGCAGCAGGAGATAAAGCGTGTGGTGGGTGGCCGCCGAGGCGATACGCTCGAATTTCGTCAAGCCCGCATAAGGCGCCGGCGCGCCATGATAGAGGCGCACGACGACGCGCCACAGAGCGAGCGCAAAGATCGCTACGCCAAAGGAGCGATGCAAATCAAAGAGCCGATTTTGCAACGGGCTTGGGCCTATGTTGGTCATGACGATTCCGGCGGGAATGATCCCCAGAACGATCAGCGCGCTGACCCAGTGCAGCGCCTTGCCCAAGGGCGCATAATCTTTCGGGCGTGAGCTGAAGCCTGTGTCCGTCATCGTGTCACCTCAAGAATTGGCGTTCGCCCGCAGGTCGCAATCAAACAGCACGTCGCCATCTGCAAACGGCCAGATCCGCGCTGGTGGACGCAGGGCGTGCCGCAATTCGTCGATCGGCGCAAGGTCCAGTCCCTGTTTGCCCGAGCCGATGATGACGGGCGCCACCAACACGTGCAATCGGTCCATCGCCCCAGCGTTTATGAAGGCTGAAATGGTGCGCGCTCCGCCTTCGACCAGAAGGCGTCGCAGGCCGCGCTCAAAAAGAGCCTGGGCGATGATGCGCGGGCATATGCCGCCGTCGTCGCGTCGCGGCGCCACGATCACCTCGTCGCAGCCGGGCGGGGCGTCTTGCGGCTTTGCCGTGATGAGGATGCGGCGGGCGCCGTCGTTGGCCAGCCAGCGCACCTGCGCGCCGGTGCGGCCGGAAGGATCAAGCGCGACGCGGGCGGGACTGACGCCGGGCGTGCGGCGCACGTTGAGTTGAGGGTCGTCGGCGGCGATGGTGCCGGCGCCGACAAGAACGGCGTCCACGGCCGCGCGCAGACGATGCAGATGATCCAGCGCGCACTCGCCGTTGATATAACGGGAATCTCCTGTGCGGGTGGCGATGCGCCCGTCCAGCGATTGGCCCAATTGCCCGATCACGAACGGGCGGTCAGCTGGAGCCTCCCGCAGTGATCCGAATATGGCTTCATACGTACTCCCAAGGCGGGGGACTTCCCCCGCAGAGGTCGATTCCCCTGAAAGCGGGGGGGCATATTCGACCGCAACCATTTGGTCTCCAGTTTAGTTAACTTCTTGAGGGTGAGCTCTTGCTTTGAGTAAACTCTGAGTTTGCGCTATGAAACCGTCATGGGACGAGCTTAAAAAAGTCCCCGGGGGGCGGCTCCTTGCGCTCAAGCCAGTCGAGGGATGCGTGTCGGATATCAAAAACATTCTAGACGGAGAGCGTGGCGCGAGTCAGGTCGCCGTTGATCGCGTGATTTCAGAATTGCGTTCCGGTCGCCCGGCTCTCATTCACGCCGGACGTTCGCACGCCATTGTCATGGGCGTCGAGTCTCTTGACCAGCGTCTTGCGACGCGGCTGGCGGGCGTTGCGCGGGGACGCGCCCGGCTTGTGCTGCCGGCGCCGCGCTTGCGACGTTTGGGATTGGAGCGCACCGAGCCCGGCGTGCTGGCGCTCCCCATTATTGATTTGCCGCGCATCAATGAGATGGCGCTGGAGACCGGCGCCCGCATCGACGCGCCAGTGTCGGCTTTGTCGCCCATTGACCGGGCGGCGCTGGAAGTCGTGCGTCTGTCGCTGATATTGCCCGCCGTGCTGGTTGTGCCGGTGACGGCGAAGGCGGCGGCTGAGTGCGGCCTGCTGGTGGCCGAGAGCGCGGCCATTTTCGAATATCGCGGTCGCAGCGTCGTCGATCTGGCCATTGTCGGACGCGGACCTGTGCCTCTGGAGGGCGCCCCCGAAACCGAATTTGTTATCTTTCGGGGCGGCGAGGGCCTGCGCGATCAGGTCGCAATCGTCATCGGCAAGCCCGACATGACCAAACCCGTCACCGTGCGGCTGCATTCGGCCTGCCTTACGGGCGATCTGTTTGGCAGCCTGAAATGCGATTGCGGCGATCAATTGCGCGACACCGTGCAATTCATGGCCCAGAACGAGGGCGGCGGAATTCTGCTCTATCTCGATCACGAGGGACGCGGCAACGGTCTTTCAAACAAGATGCGCGCCTACAAGCTGCAATCGCAGGGCTTCGACACCTACGACGCCGACGAGGTGCTGGGTTTTGACCACGATCAGCGCGGCTTTGATTTCGCTGCTGAAATGTTGAAGCAATTGGGCGTCGCCAGCGTGCGGGTGATGACCAACAATCCTGTCAAAATGGCCGCGCTGCGCACGAGCGGGCTGGACGTGGTTTCGGACGAACGCATTCTTGGTCGTGCAAACGATCACAATGTGCGCTATCTGGCCACCAAGCGCGACCGCGCGGGTCATCTCATCGACGTGGACAGTCTGACGCAATATGGCGCGGGAAAAGACTAGGGCCAGCAAGCCGCCAAAGGCCGGGCGACGCTCGAATTACGCTCCGGCGTTTGCGCTGTTTCTGGCCGGCGCCTTGCTGTTCGCATGGCCCTGGCTCTCGGGCGCATTCACTATTCCATGGGACGCCAAGGCGCATTTTTATCCGCAACTGGCGTTTCTGGCCCGCTCCATCCACGCGGGCCAATCGCCGTTCTGGACGCCAAATATATTTGGCGGGCACCCGCAAATTGCTGATCCGCAATCGCTGATTTTCTCGCCGCCGCATGTTCTGCTGGCCCTGTTTGATCGCGCGCCCTCGTTCGTCGCCTTCGACGCGATCGCCTTCGGAATGCTCGCGCTCGGCGGGCTCGCTCTGATGATGTTGTTTCGTGATCGCGGCTGGCGTGCGGAAGGCGCGCTGGTGGCGGCGCTTGCTTTCGCCTTTGGCTGCTCGGCGGCCTGGCGCTTGCAGCACATCGGCCAGATCCTCAGCCTGTCGTGGTTCGCCATTGCGCTCTGGTTGTTGCTGCGCGCGATAGACCGGCGCTCAAAACTTTGGGGCGTTGCCGCAGGTCTTGCCGCAGGCCTTATGCTGACCGGGCGCGATCAGGTGGCGTGGCTTTGCGCGTTCGTTCTGGTCATTATCGCTATTGGGCGCGTGCTTGAGGAGGGGCTCTCGCGCGCAAATCTGCGCACGCTCGTTGGTCCGCTGGGCACGGGCGCGCTTGTCGGCGGCCTCACAATAGCGCTGCCCATTGCGCTCACCATGGCCCTGGCCTCCCAATCCAATCGCGCCGCAATCACGTTTGAGGGCGCAGCCGGCGGCTCGCTGCATCCAGCTGCGCTCTATACCTTTATAAGCGCCAATCTGTTTGGGACCGATGGGCCGATGGCCGCCTATTGGGGACCGCCGTCGTCGCTGGTCTGGGGAGAGACCGGGCTGGCGCTGGCGCGCAACATGGCCAATGTCTATCTGGGCGCGTTGCCGTTTGTGGTCCTGCTGTGCTTTGGCGTTTTGCGCGGCGGGTTTCTGGCGCGCGAGATGCGCGCGTTCTCGCTGGCGGCGTTGTTCATGCTGCTTTACGCGCTGGGCCGCTACACGCCGTTCTTCTCGCTCGCCTTCCACATTCCCGGAGCCGATCTGTTTCGTCGTCCAGCCGACGCCACATTCCCGCTGGGCGCCTTGCTTGCGATCATCTCGGGCTATTGCGTGCATCGCTGGGCTTCCGGCGATTGGCGGGCGGATCGTCGGCGGATGTTTATGGAAGGCGGCGTCGTCGCGCTGGCTTTGGGCGCTTGCGTGTTTGTGGCGTTCGACAAAGGGCGCCTGCAACAAGCGGCGCCGATGCTCCTTGCCTCTACGCTGTGGCTCTGCGCCGCGCTGACTTTGTTATGGCTGGCGCCGCGCTGGAAGCAGCCGCTGGCGGGCGTGGTTGCGATTGGGCTTTTGTTGAGCTTCGATCTGCGCGCCAATAATGGCCCTAATGAGTCGACTGCGCTGCCTCCAGAAATGTTTGAGGCGCTGGCGCCCGACGCGCGCGATCCCACGATTGACGCGATCCGTGAAAAGCTGGCGTCTTCGCAAGCGCCTGACCGGCGCGACCGCATCGAGCTGGCCGCGATTGATTTCCATTGGCCCAACGCCTCGCTGGTGCATGGATTTGATCATTGGCTCGGCTACAATCCGCTGCGGCTGAAATGGTACGCAGACGCCACCGGCGCGATTGATCATGTCGCAATCGCCGACCAGCGCCGCTTTGCGCCTTTGTTTGCGCGCTACAATTCGCCCATGGCCAATTTGATGGGGTTGCGCTTTGTCGTCACCGGCCCTCCCGCCGGCGAACTCGACAAGCAGCTCGCGCCGGGCGATCTGAAACAGGTGGCGCGCACGCCCGCCGCTTATGTTTATGAGAATGCGCGTGCGTTACCCCGCGTAATGCTGGCGACGCAAGCGCGCCGGGTTAATTTCGACACGATGATAGCCAATGGCCGCTGGCCCGCTGTAGACTTTCGCGAAACGGTGTTGTTGCAGGTGGGCGGAGACAGCGTGCGTGCGCGTGCGCCGGGCTCTGCGCGGCTTGTATCTTATCGCAACACCGAAGTTGAGGTTGACGTACAGGCCCCCGATGGCGGCTGGCTGGCGCTCAATGACGTCTGGCATCCGTGGTGGCGCGTCGAAATTGACGGCAAGCCGGCAAAGCTGCTGCGCGCCAACGTGATTTTTCGCGCAGTTGAACTCCCGGCGGGGGCTAAGCGCGTGCGGTTTTACTTTGCCCCGTTTACCGGGCTTGTGAGCCAGATGTTTGGTTTGGGCGATTGAGCGGCAAGCGCGCGGCGTCTGGCGACTCTCGTGGGCGCTTTCACTAAATTGAGTTTTTTCCGGCTCAGTTGTTTTTTGAACGAAGTATAAATTTTTCGAATATTTTCTCGAATATTTTCTTGGGCATTTTGATGCGCTTTGCTTCACTCTCGATCTTGTTGGACGACCTTGTGCGCAACGAACGCCGCAAGCGCCTCGTCGTTCTGGCGCTGTGTTGCACGTTATGGCTGATTTATGGCGCTATCTTCCTGCCCTACCTGCCGCTGGGCTCGGGGCTGATGGGGCATGATTACGCATTCTATCTTCCAAATCTCCTTGCCGGGTATAATTGGGCGCTGCAAAATAGTTATTGGTCGATCCCGTGGTTTACGCCCGCAGCCTGCGGCGGCATGCCTTTTTACGCCGATATGAACGCCGCTTATATCTCGGCGCCGCAAATATTGACGCTGTTTGTCTCGCCGCTGCGCGCTGTGCAAATCACTTTCATGTTGTTTGCGTTCATAGGCATGTGGAGCGCCTATGGCCTCATGCGCATGGCTTTCGGCGCCTCGCGCACGGCCAGCGTCATTGCGGCGGCGCTGTTCCTGTTCAACGGATTCTATGCTTACCGGATGCTGATCGGGCATCTAACGTACCACGCTTTCGCCCTTGCGCCGCTCCTGATGGCGATTCTGCTGCCGCGCATGTTGCAGGTCGTGCCGAGGACGAAGCAGATCTTGCCGGGTATGAAGCAGGTCTTGCCGGGAATTGGCGAGACGCTGGTGCGCGCCTGTCTTGCAGCGCTTTGTCTGACCTATATGTTTCACTCCGGCCTGTTCCATGCAATCCCGCCCGTGTTGATGGCGTGCGTCATCGTCATCCTTATTCACGGCTGGCTGTTTGGCTTTCAGGGATTTTCGTGGGCGCTGCTGGCGGGGGCCGGCCTTCTGGCGCTGGGCCTGAGCGCTGGCAAGTTGCACGCTGCAGTGAGCTTGTCGCTGGTTTTTCCGCGTGATTTTTACAGATTGCCCGGCGTTGAAAATATCGGCCTGCTGGCGTTGTCCTTATTCACATCCCTGTTCTGGCGTCCGTTGTCCGTTCCCTTAGTCAATGCGGATTGGGCCCAGAGGCGCCACGAATGGGAATACGGGCTCACTCTTGCGCCTATTTTTATCATCTACTACCTGTACAGGGACACGCAATGGCGGTCGCTGCGCTGGCGGTCGCCGGGCTTTGCGCGCATCGCCGCAGGTTTGACGATCGCAGTTTTGGTGTTGACGCCGTTAGCGTTGAATTTCTATGCGCCTGCATGGAACGAATTTCTCAAGCAGCTTCCCTATATCCGCAGCACCAGCAGCTTGCTGCGTTTTTTCTGTCTCTACGTTCCTGTGATTGTTGTTTGCATCGGCATCGCCGTTGACCGGGCGTCGCAATCTGACGCTCCGCTTCGCCGGAAAATCGTGCTTGTCGCAATCGCCGTCATCGTCGCGCAATCCGCAATCACTGACCGAAGATCTTACGCCGGGGAGAGTTACAACCCTTCTGCAATCACCGGCGAATATGCGCGCGCCGCTGAGGCGGGAATAATCCGGCCCATTGATCGCATTGCCGACGGCGGCGCGTTCCCTGATCCTGGCGACGCTATGGCCTCTGGGGGTTCCGCCATCCCTTGTTACCAGCCGATGTTTGGGTATCGTCTGGAAAAGTTTCCTTTGGGAGCCTTGCAGCCGGGTCCAATCATGTCGGAGCGAGCCGGCGTTCTGAACCTCAAGAATCCCGCCTGCTATCTGTTCCCGAAAGAAAATAAATGCGCGCCAGGCGATCATTTCACAATCGCGCAAACGAAAGAGGCCGAGGATTTGGCTTCCTATAAGCCGTTCCCGTTCAAGCAACCCGCCTCGCAAGTCATCGCGACGAACATAAGCATCGCATCTTCGATGGCGTGCATAATGGGGTTAATGCTTGGGGGCTTTTTGTGGCGGCGGCGTGAAAAGGGCCTCCCTACCTGACGAGCTTTCCGCTCCCCCTTTGGATGCGGCGAGTCTATAACCCCTGCAAATCAAGATTTGCAGGGAGCCTCCATGTCCGTCTCCAAATCCGCCTCTTCCCGGCCCGCCCTCATCTCCGCCGCAGAACTTGCGGCCTTTGTCGTGCGCGTCTTCGTCGCGCGCGGCATGCTGGAG
>CANJPM010000040.1 GCA_947476075.1 Beijerinckiaceae bacterium | reverse complement strand
TGCCAAAACGCCCGAAGCGATCATCAGGAAGCTCAACGCGATCGTCAACGAAGCGCTGGACGACAAGGTCATGCGCGAACGCCTCGCGGTGCAGGGCATGTCGGTGCAGGGCGGCGCGCCGGGCGTTCTGGGCAAGGCCATCGAGACTGAAGTTAAATTATGGAAAGATATAGCGGCGGCCGCGAACATGAAGCTGACCGACTAAAGCGACGACACGCGCGCGCCAAAATGGCGCGCGCGTATTTCAACAATCAGATTTGGCCCGCAGCCTTCGCCACCAGCGCATCGGCGTCAGGCGCGCTGTCGCCAGCCCAGACGACGAAATGATCCGGACGCACAAGCACGAGACGGGCTTCATACGCCTCGCGTCCACCGCTCTGGCTGTCGCGGATTGTCTTCAACGGCACGCCGCGCGCGCGCGCTGCATTTTCGATTGCAATGATCGTCGCCTCGTCGGCGTCAAAGGCGAGCAGCACATAGCCCTTGCCGAGTTCTTCGAAGACGTCATGCCCGTTCGAGAGCGGCTGCGGCGCCAGATGGTGGCCGGCGCGCGCCTTGAACATGTGTTCGCCATGGGCGCCGCATTTGGCGCCCGGCGCCCCGGCCACGACGCCTGAGCCCTCGTAATTGGGCTCATAACGTTGCGCGCGCGCACCGCCCTCGCTCTCGCGCGCCTTCCATGCTTTCGAAAATTCATCATGATCAATCGCCGGATCGTAGCGATCCAGAAAAATGGCGTCGGCCTTGATGCGCGCGGCGATGAAATCTTCTCCCGTGTCGCGGAAGACCGGACGACGCTCGTCGTTATAGGATTCGAGCAAAGCCTCGCCGCCCCAGCCGCGTAAAGCGCCCTCAAGCTTCCAGGCGAGATTGCGCGCGTCCTCAAGTCCGTTATTGAGGCCAAAGCCGCCATAGGGGGGATGGGTGTGCGCAGCGTCGCCGGCGATAAACACACGGCCCGCGCGATATTTCTGCGCCACAGAGACGCGTAGATCCCAATGGCCGATATAATCAAACTCGCATTCAAACTTGAAACCGGCCGAACGCTGGATCAGGGCGTGCGCGTCAAAGTCCTTGTCCTGCACGGCCGCCAACGGCACCGGCGCATGGAAGAACCAGCCTTCGCCCACGTCGATGCGGCCGAAGAATTCCCAATAGCCTTTGTGCATCGGGTGCATCACGCGATAGGTCGAGCGCGGCGGAAAGCGCGCTTCCAGCCCTTCGTGCAATTGCTTTGAGCGAAACACAGCGAGCAACATCACCTGATCGAAATCGGTGCCCTCTCGCTCAATGCCAACCTGCTCGCGCACCATGGAGCGACCGCCGTCGCAGCCCACCAGATAATCGGCGCGGATCGTCACGGCGCCGGCGCCGCCGTCCTCGACGACCTCGACCCGCACGCCGCTTTCATCTTGCGCAATGCTGGTGGCCATATAGCCCATCAGCATCTCAACATTGGGCAGGGTGGCCAGCTTTGCGCGCAAGACTTCCTCGACGCGATATTGCGGGATGCGCAGATTGTCCTGAAAGTAATAGGGGCGCACGACTTCTCGACCGGCGGTGGCGTGCCAGAACTCTCCCATGAGATCGCCATAGGCGGTGACTTCGCCGATCGGATAGCCCTTGGGCATAGCCAGATTGTTGCGAATGTCATCGTCCACGCCCCAGAACCAGAAATGCTCGGCGGTGCGTTGCGTGAGGTTTTGTCCCTTGGGAATGTGTTGCAGCGTCTTGCGGCGCTCGATCAGCACGCAGGAAATGCCGCGCAAGCCAAGATCAAGCGCAAGGCCTGCGCCCACCGGGCCGCCGCCGACGATGACGACCTGACAACGCTTTTCCATCATTCCCCCTGCACTTTTTTACACTTGACGGCCCCTCTTCAGGCGTCATTGCGACGACGCCCGCAGAACAGCTCTTTGCTTGTGGGCGGTTTATCGCACGTTCATGCAGACAAAATCCAGACGTGAGATCAAGGCCTGTAACCCCCGCCTAGGAGGTGAGGAAATCGAAAACCAGTTTGACGTTCAACGCCACGATCAGCGTCGCCGTCATGACAGCCGCGCAAATCAGCCAGGCGGGCGCGCGCAATTCCCCCATTTTGGTGCGGTTTGAGACGATCAAAATCAGCGGCGCAATCGCGAACGGCAATTGCAGGCTCAACACGACTTGCGACAGGATCAGCAATTTGGCCGCGCCCCGTTCGCCATAGGCCAGCGTCACGACGACGGCGGGCGCAATCGCGACCAGCCTTGTGGCCAGACGGCGCAGCCAAGGCGGCAAACGCACGTCCAGAAATCCCTCCATTACAATCTGTCCCGCCATCGTCGCCGTGACCGTGGAACTCAAGCCGCAGCACAGCAGCGCGATTGCAAACAGCATTGGCGCAAGGGTCGAACCAAGCAGCGGCGCAATCAGGGCGTGCGCCCGCTCCAGCTCTTCGACATTGGTTTGCCCGGCGCGATGAAAGGTCGCAGCCGCAAGGATCAGGATGGAGGCGTTGATCGCCAGCGCAAACATCAACGCAATCGTGCTGTCGATTGTCGCCAGCGTCATGGCCTCGCGCTTTTGCGGCGCGCTCGCGCCATAAGCGCGCGTCTGCACAATGCCCGAATGCAGATACAGATTATGCGGCATCACCGTCGCGCCGATAATGCCCAGCGCCAGATAGAGCATATCGGGATCGTGCAATAATTGCGTGGTTGGCGCAAAACCCTTCACCACATCGCCCCAAACCGGATCGGCCATCACGATCTGCACGACAAAGCACGCTGCAATCACCAGCAGCAAAGCGATGATGAAAGCCTCTATCCAGCGAAAGCCGCGATTTTGCAGATACAGGATCAGGAACACGTCGAGCGCGGTGACGATTACGCCGATTTCAAGCGGCAGGCCAAACAGCAGATTGAGGCCAATCGCGGTGCCGATGACCTCCGCCAGATCCGTGGCGATGATCGCGATCTCGGCCAGAGCCCAGAGCGGATAAGAGATATAGCGCGGAAACGAATCCCGGCACGCCTGCGCCAGATCGCGCCCCGTCGCCACCGCCATGCGCGCGCACAAATGCTGCAACAGAATGGCCATCACATTCGACAGCAGGGCCACGAACAGCAGCGCATAACCAAACTTGGCGCCCCCGGCCAGCGAGGTCGCCCAATTACCCGGATCCATATAGCCCACAGCCACAAGATAGCCCGGTCCCATGAAAGCCAGCGCCTTGCGCAAGCTCGACCCGCCCTCGCGCACGGGAATCGAGCGGTGCACTTCGGAAAGTGAAGCGGCCTGGCGCTCACGCCTCCAGCCGTCGCCAAGCCCCAAGCCTGTGTGGAGCCTGGACGTCGCTGATTTGGCGCGCTCGGTCATCTTCGCCATCCACAGTTACTAATGAGAATAGGTCGCATTAGCACTATCAGACAGACAACGGGTTTTCACAAGCGCCTAATCGCATGCGCGGCGGCGCGTATTTGGCGGTTAGTAGCGGAAAACTGGAGTTCAGAGGCCCGGACGACGGCGGGGATGGTTGGCGCGCGCCCCGCCATCAGGCGCATCAACCGACGGGTGGCTCTCCTGAGCGGCCTGACGAACGCAAGCGGGCGTTTTTCGTGGCGATGCAGCGCCGCGACGCGGACGACCTCCAACCTCGGCGCATTCGACGGAGAAATTGCGCATCAACAGAGCCAGTCGTTCGTCGCGGCTCATGTCCCGTAATTTTGCGATCGAAACCTGGCGCTCCTCGGGGGTTTCAATGGCCGGGTTGGACCGGGAAAGCGCATCGGAGCCGATGTTTAAAGAGAAGTGGGAGTTGACGCATTTGTCGCTCATGTCGCTCTCCGGGCGGATGGGCAGCCTCGCCGCCACCCGAGGACGCCAAGGCTGCCGACCAGACTAAACACGCGCAGAATGCTGAACGGGCGCGTTGCCCAGGCTCAAATCAGGCGCGCATAATTACCCGTGGCGCGAATTGACGCGCCGCTGTTCATTTTGTGCAGCGACTTCCGATTCCTGGTCGATTTCGCCAAGAATGCGCGGAATTTCGCCAAAAGCGGTTGCTATCTCGCCCTGAAAGCGGCCCAGCCAGGTCTCGGCGCTCACCGCACGAGCTTCTGCGTACTGGATCTGCTCGCGCATGCCTTCGGCGGTGTCCGACACGCTTCTCAGCGCCTCTTCGAGCGAGCGCCGCTGTTCGGCCTCCGCCCTCACCTGCGCCTCAAGTCGCTGGATCGTCTCCTCGCGGGCGAGGGCCTGCTCCTGCAGGTCGCGCATGCCGGAATGGGCCATGCTCAATTCCGCCCGATAATAATCGGCCTGCTGGGCGGAATAGGTCTTGATCTCGCGATACCGGGCGCGCATCCGCTCAAGGGCGTCTGAGGCGGCCCGCACCAGATGCAGCGCGTCGCCGAAATGGTCGCCGGAATTATCGGGGGCCCTGGCCTGAAGCTCTCCTGACAAGACGCCCGGGATCTCGGACGCCCCGGAACTCAGGTGGATGCGCGGCAGACCGGGAAGCACCGCGCGAGGCCTGCGCTGCTCGCCGGACATCGCCTCGACGACATCTCTATTGTGTTCATCCACGGCCATAGCCTGGTCCCCATCACGCATACTTATGTAATCGCACATTACACAAAGGGGCCGCCATAAAAAGTCCTAAACAACGGTTATTAACTGAAAATCTCTTTTGTTAACTTAGCCTTTACATTAAAAGCGGGAGCTGCGCCGGGACAATTGCGGGGCGGCCAGCCGAGCCTTTGCGGGAGGTTTTGCAGCGCCGATAATTGTTTGCTGAACGCGAAGGCGAGGCTCCGCCGCACCTGTCGTGGGCGCGGCGCAAAGGCTTGAACGAGAGCTTTAAGCCGCCCGCCTTCAACCGTCGGCAACCTCCGGGCAGCTCTATTGTCCGTCTTTTTCTCCTGCCGCTGGTGCGGCGCCGAGGCGCTTGGCGGGCAGACGGCGCGAAGTGATTCGCTGGGCCGCCAGACGGCGCCGAAAGGCGCTCCCGTCATCGTCCTCTTTGGAGCCGCTGGTCTCGGCCATGCCTGAAATCAGAAGCCGGAGGCGGTCTTCCTGCGACAGCTCCCGCAGGGCCTTGATTTCGCCGCGCGCTATCTGGTCTCCAAGACGTATCGTCTGGCTCACGCCTGCCTCCTTGAATGGTGGGTACCAACGTCAACGACCTCTTTCGTAATCAGTTCCCTGAAAAGCCACGCCGCCGAGAAGGAAAGTCTCTAGAAAGCAAAGCGCAGGCCCACTCCACAGCCTGCGCACAAGCACAGCAAGAACGGAATCCCGATTTTGAAGCGCATCAGCGCCAGAACAGCGAACAAAGCCAGCCCAAGCGCCGCCACATCCAGCGACGCGAGGCGCGGTAGCGGGACGGAGGCCATTCCAAACTGAACGACGGCGACCTCTGCGAACAAGACATGAATGGCGAACCAGACCGCCAGATTGAAGATGACGCCGACCACCGCCGCCGTGATCGCGGCCAGCGCTGCGGCCAGCGGTTTATTGGCGCGCAGGCGCTCAATGCTGGGGGCGCCAAGGAAGATCCACAGAAAGCAGGGAACGAACGTGACCCAAGTGGTCAAAGTCGCCCCAAGCACGCCCGCCAGCAGGGGATCGAGACCAAGCGGATTCCGAAAAGCGGCCAGAAACCCCACAAAGGTCAGCACAAGAATGAGCGGACCCGGCGTGGTCTCCGCCAGCGCCAGACCATCCAGCATTTCGTCTGGCGCCAGCCATTGATGAACCTCCACCGCCTGTTGCGCCACATAGGCCAGCGCGGCATAGGCGCCGCCGAAGGTGACGACAGCCATCTTTGAGAAGAACGCCGCAATGCTCAGGAAGACATTGTCCCAGCCTGCAAGCGCGCCGATGAGCGCGAACGGCGCCAGCCACAGCGCGCCCCAGATCGCGAGCACGCCGAAGGCCCGCCGCCATGTTGGCGCTATCGGGGCCCTGTCCCCAAACAACGCATCCCCTTGCATGGCGTCGTCGTGCGTCGCGCCCCCGGCCGAATGTGGCGCCGGCACTGCGGAGCGTGCGAAGACAAAACCAAGCGCGCCCGCCAGCAGCACCACGAGCGGGAACGGCGCGTCGAAGGCGAACAGCGCAACAAAGGCGCTCGCCGCCATGCACAGGGAGGCCTTCGTCTTCACCGCTCTTTTGCCAAGACGCCAGACCGCTTGGATCACGATCGCCAGGACCGCAGCCTTGAGGCCGAAGAAAATGGCCGCCGCCCAAGCCGTCTGTTGATAGAGCGCATAGAGCGCGGCCAGCGTCAGAATGACCACGAACCCGGGCGCGACGAACAGCACCCCAGCGGCAAGCCCCCCGCGCCAGCCATGCAACAGCCAGCCGACATAGGTCGCCAATTGCTGCGCCTCAGGGCCGGGCAGCAGCATGCAATAATTCAGCGCATGCAGAAAACGCGGCTCGCAAATCCAGCGCCGCCGCTCCACAATTTCGCTGTGCATCAGCGCGATCTGCGCCGCAGGCCCGCCAAAACTGAGCAAGCCGATGCGCGCCCACACCATCAACGCCTCGCGAAACGTGGGACGGGCCAGCGCGCTCAATGCGGGAGCTGTCGCTGGAGCGGACGAAGGAACATGTAAGGCCATCAAACAAGCAATACCGGGGTTAATCGCCGCTGTCAGCCTCGCGCTGAAGAAAGGAACAAGCGCTCCGTCAGGTTCGTTAAGCTCAGTCGTGGAATGTGCGGAGTCGCCAATGATGATCGCCAAAAAGCCTGCGGGTGAATGGAAAGACCGCTATCTGCGTCTTACTTGCCCTGCTTGCGGCGCCCAGAACCACATCATCGTTACCTATGACGGATCGCAATCGCAAACCCTTGAAACAGGCCTGTGCCATGCGTGCGGCGCGCCGGTGCATCAAGAGCGATGCTTCATGATCTGGGTCGGCCCAAGCCATATCGAAGTCGAGCGCCGGGTGGCGCGGGCCGCAGGATTGGCCCGCGTTCTGTGAGCGCAGGCCGTCTGCGCCGGCGGCAGACGCAGAAACAGCCGACGCGCAAGGGCAGTGCGACCAGATGCAAAACTTTGACGAAGACAAAGAGGCGCCGTGCGTCGTCCATGAACGCGGCTGGCGCGACGCCGTCTTGCAGCTGGGCCGCAACATTGTGCGCGACCGCGTGTTCTCCCTGGCCGCCGGCGTCGCGTTTTACGCCATCCTGGCGATTTTCCCCGCGCTTGGCGCCGCCATCACGATTTACGCTCTGTTCGCCGACGCCACTCTCGTATCCGCCCATCTCGACTTGCTGGCGGGCGTGCTGCCGCCCGGCGCCGCCGAATTGCTGGGCGAGCAGATGACCCGCATGGGCAGCGCCGCAGGCAAGACTTTGGGGTCGACGCTGGGCGCCAATCTGGCGCTTTCGCTGTGGAGCGCGAACGCAGGCGTCGCCGCTCTGTTCGATGCGTTGAACATTGTGTTCAGGCAGGAAGAGAAGCGCTCGTTTTTACGCTTCTACGCCACGACCTTGTTATTCACTTTGGTGGCTGTGTTATTTCTGGCGCTGGCGCTTGGTCGGCTCGTCGTGCTGCCGGTCGCGCTCAAATTCATCGGCTGGGAGGGCTCCGGCCCATCCGTGCTGGCGGCTGCTCGCTGGCCCGCTTTGTTCGTCGGCGTTTTATTCGTGCTGATGATGTTTTATCGCTACGGGTCAGGACGAAATTCAGAGAGCCGCAAGTCAGAGAGCCGCAAGCTTGCAAAATGGGGCTGGTTGAGCCCCGGCGCGGTCCTTGCGGCTATGGCCTGGCTGCTCGTGTCCGTCGCCTTCTCCTGGTATGTGGCGAGCTTTGATTCCTACAGTCGCATGTATGGTTCGCTGGGCGCGATCATGGCCTTCATGATCTGGCTCTGGATTTCCAGCGTCGTCGCCCTGCTCGGCGCCGGAATCGACGCGCAATGGAGCGATCACAGCCGACAATGAGCCCGGTATCAGCCGCCCCTGAAACGAAAAAGGCGGCCCGGTTTCCCGGACCGCCTTCCAGCTCTTCAATCAGAGGGCTTTCAGATCAGCCCGGGAATAAACGGCTTCACCTCAAGGAAGCCGCGATAGATCATCTCAATGGACACGTACAGAATGACTGCAAGTCCGACATAAGCGATCCAGCGATGCTTCTGGAGAAGGCGGGCGATGAACGTGGCCGCCAGACCCATGAGCGCAATCGACAGCGCGAGGCCGAAGACGAGAACCCAGGGATGGTCGCGCGAGGCGCCGGCGACGGCGAGCACGTTGTCGAGCGACATCGTGACGTCGGCGACGACGATCTGCCATGCGGCCTGAGCAAACGACTTGCGCGGCGCATCCGGCGTGTCGTGACCGGCGAGCGCCTCCTCGGCCTGATGTTGTTCCTGACCATGACCGGCGCGCAGCTCGCACCACATTTTCCAGCACACCCAAAGCAACAAAATGCCACCCGCAAGCATAAGGCCTTTGATGAGGAGCAATTGCGTGGTGAGGCCGGCGAAGATGATACGCAGGACAGTGGCTGCGATGACGCCAATGAGGATCGCCTTGCCGCGCTGTTCGCGGGGAAGGCCAGCGGCCGCAAGACCGATGACGATCGCGTTGTCGCCTGCCAAAACCAGATCGATCATGATGACCTGAAGCAGTGCTGACAGTGCGTCAGGAGTGAATATTCCTTGGAGCGTTTGGAGCATTGGGCGCCTTTCAGATCAAGCAGATGATCGAGGAGCCCTGATAAACGCCGCTTGAGGATTCACAAACGCCCCGCGACAGAAATCTTCCACCCCGCGAGAGGCATATTGAATGCAACGATAGCAAGCAGGCGTTGAGCCGAGCCACTCTGAATATTTCCAGTCCGACATCGCGACGCGGGGTCGCCAGAGGGGCCCGGTCTGGTCGTTGTAAGTACCATCGGTTTGATCGCTTGAAAACGTTAGTCTTCCCACCGTAGAAACCCAGTGCGATCAGAGATCGGCGCGCGCGATATAGCCAGAATTGATAGAGAGCGAAGCATCAGCGGCGACTGGAACAAAATCGAGCAGTCGGTAACGCGACAGACGGCGCTCAAGCGAATCGCCTATTTTTCCGTGCACCTGCGCAATCGACAGCGATTGGGCGACGAGTTTCAACTTCGTGCGCCCTGTGACGGATTCTTGCCTGACGCTTTTCCTCGACGTCGCCTTTTTTGAAGATTTGGCGCTCACCCAACGCTTTTCAAAAAAGATCGGGCGATTGGCGCGCGCTGCCGCCGGCAGCAATTGCGCGGCTGCGGCGGCGGGATTTTCTTGCAGAGCGAACAGAAATTTTCCCGCGCCCGCAGGCCCCAGAAAGTGCACGAGATAAACTTCGCCATCAGTGAGCGGGCGACCCATTTTCACTTCGAGCTTCTCCTGCTCCCGGCGCAACACCGCCGCCGCAAGCAGCGTCGAGACAAAGGGATCGTTTCTCAGACTGAGCAAATGTACGCGCGCGGATGCAGGCGCATCATCGCGCGCCTCGCTCGCGCTTGCTGCGGCGAGCGCTTCTGATTCAAGCGCAAACTGACCGCCAAAATCGCGCACAGCCTGCAGCCAGGTCGCGTCGATGAATTGAAACAAGCCTGTGGCGGAGGAAGTGCTTGCGCGCGCCCCCACGACAAAACTCGATTCCTTGTCGGCGATCGCCATCAACAAGCGCGGATCGACGCCTGCGATAGACGAAGCGCGCACAATTGTGTCGACAAGCTCGCGCTTCAACCGCATTGGTCCAAAAGCATATGCGTCGCTGGTTTCGTCAAACGGCGCGCGGATTGCACTGTCGCCGTGACGCAGGACGCCAGTTTTCGAGCCGACCTGCACAGACCTCGCATCTGGCCCTTGAGCCGTTTCTTGCGAGGGCGCCTGAAGCGTGTCCCCGACAACTTGAATGTTCAGGCTCGCGTGCGGCGGATCAGTCATCGTCGCGAGCGGCTGACCAAGCGCTGCGGGACGCGCGGCAGCCATTGGAACCTTTTGGGGGGGAATTGCGATAACGCTGGAAGCAAGAGTGAGAGAGCCAAGAGCAAGGACGTGTCGAAAGTCGACGCGGCGCCGACGAAGCGCAAATAAGGGTGCTGCCAATAGAAAGCTCCTTCAAAAAGGCACACGCGTCCCTTCGCAAAAACGCCTCTGATCGGGCGTTGCTTGCGTTGTTTCGACGTGGGACGTTGTTGGGCGCTTTCATATTATGGTGAAGAGGCGACAATCGGGCAGCGGCGACGTAGCCGCAAAACGTCTCTCGCCGTCTCGCGCGTTCAGGCCGCTTGCTGCGGGCTCCCCGCCTGACCATGGCGCAGGCGCGAATCTGCGCCCGCTCTTGCGATGATCGCCGGTATTTCCAGATTGATCTCCAGCAAGGAAAACGTCTCCCGATGTCGCATCTCGATGTCCACTTTGTCGGGATCGATGTCGATATGTTTGGCTATCGCCTCCAGCACGGCGCGATGCAACGTCGCCACCAATTCCTGCGAACAGCCGGAACGACGCTCATGCGTGAGCAATATTTTCAACCGCTCGTGCGCCACAGGAGCCGACGAACGGCGACTGAACATTGAAAAAATATTCATTCCCATCATGCCGCCCTCCGCGTGAAGATCCTCCCAAACAGGCTCTTGCTTTCGACTGGCCTGATGAGGGGAACCGGCACGCCGCAAAGACGGCGGGCGGCGTCAATATAGGCGATCGCCGCCGGGCTTGTCAGATTGCCGATGGAAACCGGCGCGCCAATATTGGAGGCGCGCAACACGTCCTTGCTTTCAGGCACGATGCCAAGCAGCGGGATCGACAGAATATCGAGCACATCGTCAACGCTCAGCATGTCGCCGCGGGCGGCGCGGGCGGCGTCATAGCGGGTCAACAACAAGAATTTTTCCATGCGCTCGCCGCGTTCGGCTTTGATGGTTTTCGAATCAAGCAGTCCAATGATGCGATCTGAATCGCGCACCGACGAGACCTCGGGGTTAGCGACGACCACGGCCAGATCGGCAAAACGCATCGCCAGAGTCGCCCCGCGCTCAATGCCTGCTGGACTGTCGCAAATCACCCAGTCGAAGCGTTCGCGCAAGTCGGCGATAACGGCGCCAACGCCCTCCTCGGTCAGCGCATCCTTGTCGCGCGTCTGGGACGCCGCCAGCAAATACAGCGAGTCCACGCGACGATCGCGAATGAGCGCCTGACTGAGATTGGCTTCGCCTTTTGCAACGTTGATGAGATCAAACACCACGCGCCGCTCTGCGCCCATCACCAGATCGAGATTGCGCAAGCCTACGTCAAAATCAACGACGACGACCTTGTCGCCCGTCTGCGCCAGCGCGGCGCCCAACGCCGCTGTCGTCGTCGTTTTGCCAACGCCGCCTTTTCCTGAAGTCACCACCACGACTTTAGCCATGCGCCTGATTCTCCCCTATTCGAACGACGTGATGCGCATCGCACCGCCAACCAGGCGGATTTGCGCCGGCTGCAGGCGCATGCGCGTTTCTATTTCATCGGCAGTTTGATAGAGGCCGTTGATAGCGATCAATTCGGCCTCCAGCTTGCGGCAAAAGATGCGCGCGCTTTCGTCTCCGTAAGCGCCCGCCATCGCACGCCCGCGCAGCGCGCCATAAACATGGATTGATCCGGCCGCGACAATCTCGGCGCCCGAACCCACCGAACCGATCACAATCACGTCGCCCAGCGCGTGCGTGACGCATTGACCCGAACGAACCGGCTCTTCGATAATTAATTGCGACGCCGGTTTACGCATTGGCTCAGCGCGATTGGGCGCCGCGCGCATTTGCGATTCGGCGCCGCGCGCTTCGCGGCCGCTGGCGATGTGCGGTGGCAAATCATCGCCGGGCCATTCGGCCTTTGCGCCATCCAGACCAAGAATTCGCAACCCCCGCTGCGCCAGAGCGCCAACAAGATTGAGCGCATCGGCTTTGGCGAGTTCAAGACCCTGCAAATCAAGGATCACGGGGCTGGGGCCAAAAAAGCCCGGCGAGCGCGCAAGGCAGGCGTCCAGCCGCGTCAACCAGGCTCCAAGCGGAGCCTCCGGCGTCAACGTGAGGGCAAAGTAGGAGCGTCCCCGAAAGCGGATCGCTTGAGAGTCTGATATTGCCATGTCACAGCTAAGGGTTTGTGTTTACTATGATTTGGTCTGCGCTCACATGGTTAACGTTTCGTTAATTCGGGGTTTCTTGTTGAAAATAGGGGAACGGTAAGGCCACGGCCCTGGCGGCTATCACAAAGGAGGCATGAAGCGCCACGCGCAGATTCAAGAGCTACCAGCGGCCGCGCGCTTTTCGTGGATCGACGGGCGCAAGCTTGCGGCCGCGCGGCACGGCAACTGGCACGCGGGCGCCTTCCAGCAAGATGAAATGGAGTCCGTCGCCAGAGGGCTTATCGAGCCTCAGAAACCGGGCCAAACATTCGCCTGTCCGCTTCTTGACGGGCTCAGGCGCAGCCTCTTCATTTATGGGCTTTGCTGACATCACGCCCCTCCATGATTTAACGAATCATGCGCATTACGCAGCGCTGTCTGCAAGCGGAGCGGGAATCAAATAGCGGTAAAACAAACTATTTTGTTTAATCCGTTGCACAAGAGACTCACAATCGGGAGTTTTTGGACAAGCGGAAACGAAAGCGTGAAAATATTTTTTAGGCCTGCCGCGCAGGAAGATTTCACATTTTGTTAGCTATTTGCGCACATGTTTTCTCTCTGGGGCGAGAACAGCGTGTCGACAAGAGAGTTAACCCCACATGGACGCTCATCGCCGAATCGCCAAACCTGTCGTTCTCATCGTCGAAGACGAACCCGTCATTCGCTGGTCCAGCGCAGACATGCTGAGCGACGCGGGGTTTGAAGTTATCGAGGCGCGAAACGCCGACGAAGCTTTGTCTGTATTACGATCGCGCGATGACGTGCGCGTGCTGTTCACCGACGTCGACATGCCAGGCAGCATCGACGGGCTGGAACTGGCGCGCGTCGCCCATGCGCTCTGGCCAAAGCTGCGCATTCTTGTGACGTCCGGCAAGAACGCGCCGGCGCTGCGCGCCCTGCCCGAAAATGGGCGCTTCGTCGGCAAGCCATACGTGCAGGAGCAGATCGTGCGCGACATCGGGCGTTTGCTCGCGGCGTGAGGGCGCCAGAGGTCTCTTGTCAGCATGCGAGGCTTCGCTATTGTGCCCCTCAATCTTGGGGAGGAACGCAATGACGAAAATTGTTCTTGGAATTGGCAGCTCTCATTCGCCGCTGCTCAACAGTCCTCCGGAAGATTATCCCAGACATGCGGAGATTGACGCCAGCGGCCGCAAATTGATCGACCGGGAGGGCAATCCGCGCACGTTCGGCGAACTCGTCGCAATCGCCGATCCATCAATCGCCGACCAGATCAAACCCGACGTTCTGGAGCGTCGTGCTGCGGCTTGCACCCGCCACATCGAGCGGCTGGAGGCCACGATAGAGCAGGCTGGCCTCGACGCGCTGATCGTGATCGGCGACGATCAGCATGAGCAATATTTCGACGACAACATTCCCGCATTCCTGATCTATGGCGGCGAGACTATTCTCAACAATCCGCTCAACATGCCTCTGGAGGCGCCGCAATGGTGGCGGCGGGCGCGTTCGCAATATCATTGCGACGAGCCGCGCGAATATCCCGTTGACGCTGCGCTGGCGCGCCATCTCGTCGATCATCTGATGAACAATGAGTTCGACGTCAGCTTTTCAAAACGGCTGGGCCGCGAACATGGCGAGGGCCACGCCTTTGGCTTTGTGCATCAACGCCTGATGAGCGGGACCGTCACGCCGATCGTTCCGGTCGCCATCAACACATACTTTGCGCCCAATCAACCGCGCCCCGCCCGCTGCTACGACTTTGGCAGAGCCATCGCCCGGGCCGTGCAGCACTATCCCGGCGAGGGACGCTTTGGCGTTCTGGCGTCAGGCGGCTTGAGCCATTTCACAATTGACGAAGAGCTCGACCGCATGTTGCTGGGAGCGTTTCGAAACAAGGATGCGTTGGCGCTGCGGACGCTGGCGCCCAATCGCCTGAACTCGGGAACGTCGGAGGTGCGTAACTGGATCGCTCTGGCGGGCGCCTGCGAACATCTTGAAACCCAATGGCAGGAATACGAGCCCTGCTACCGCTCTTTGGCGGGCACCGGCTGCGGCATGGGCTTTGCTGTCTGGAGCTAGAAACGCTCCTGGGCTGGAAACGCCCGGGGTTTCGCGTCATGATGCCTGAACAAAAGAGCGGGAGGATCGCCATGAACGTAAACGTGAACGCGCATTCGTGGACGCAGGAGGCGCTGCGCAGCGCGCCGTTCAGCGTTGAGCGGATCGGGCGCCATCTGGGCGCGCAGATTCACGGGCTGGACCTGACAAAGCCGCTGGACGCCGCAACGTTTCGCGCGCTGGAGGCGGCGCTGATCGAGAACAAGGTCATCTTCGCGCGCGCGCAACATCTCACCACCGCCCAGCACGTTTCGCTGAGCGCAATGTTTGGCGAGCTGGAAGTGCATCCCTTCCGTCCCGAGGGCGAGTTTCCTCAAATCATGCTGCTCGACAATGGCGAACATAATCCGGTCCTGTCGACCGACGTTTGGCATTCCGACACGACGTTTCGCGAGCGTCCGACGAAATACACAATCCTTCGCAGCCAGATCATGCCAAAGACAGGCGGCGATACTTTGTGGTGCGACATGGAGGCCGTTTACGCCAATCTGAGCGCGCCCTTGCGCAAGATGCTCGACGGCTTGCAGGCGCGCCATGATTTTCAAAACTTCCGGGCGCTGTTCACACAATCGGAAGAAGACCGCCAGCGCCTGCGCCGCATGGAGGATTTATATCCAAACCCAAGCCATCCCGTCATTCGCACCCATCCCGTCACGGGGCGCAAATGTCTCTATGTGAACCCGCAATTCACGCTGTTCATTGAAGGCTTGCGCAGGGACGAGAGCCGCGCGCTGCTCGATCTTTTGTTCGCGCAGACCCGCACGCCCGAATATCAATTCCGCCATCGCTGGAGCGAGGGCGACATTGTGTTTTGGGACAATCAATCGACGCAGCATTACGCAGCCAACGATTATTATCCTGATCGCCGCCGCATGGAGCGCACCGCGGTCATTGGCGACAAGCCTGTCTAGCAGCTTTAATCTGCGAGCAAACCTTCGCAGCCTACTTCCCGCGCCCAGAACTCCCATCCGCGCTTGAGCGCCGGCGAATGGATGTCGAGCGCGAGCCGGGCCTCGATCTCGCCGCGCGACAACGCCTTGTACTCGCCCATTTGCATGGCATGCATCAACGCGCGGGCGTTGCGCGGAATGTAAACCGCCAGCCGCACCAGATCGGACGCCGAGAGGCCCGCAAGCACGAAGCCATGAGCGCGCATCAGCGCCATGCGATTGCAGCCAAGACATTGCGCCAGATCGCGCCCGTGATCGACGTTGGTGACGAGCAAATTGGTGTCGTCGCCGAATTTGTCGGCGATGTCCCACACCGGCACCTCATGGCCAATGTCGCCAACGGCATGAATCACCGGACGGAAACGCGTCGTCTTTGAAATTGAGAATGGCAACAGATCATCGGCGTGGGAATGCAGCACCGCCATCACGTCGGGGCGCTTTTCATACACGCCGCCATGGATGAAGCGCTCCAGGTAAAGCGGCCTCGTTTCAGGTTGCGCCGGAGATCCGTCCATATTGTAGGCGATGACGTCGTTAACGTTGACCATGCCGGGGCTGCATGAAACCGCGAGCAGGAACTTGGTGGGGTCTGTAGGATGGCGCAGGCTGACATGGCCATAAGCGTCGAGCACTTTTTGATGCGCCAGAATGCGGTTTGCGATCACGACGTCGCGCCGGGCGCGCTCAATGGGGTCCATCGTTTTCTCCCTCGACTTGCTTCTTGTAGGCGCCAAGGTGCAGCAGACGCGCGCAAAGCGCAATTGGAGCCCTGCCCGCGCAACCCGGACCAAAGCGGGAGACGACGCGACAGACGACGCTGCTTGGCCCGGCGGCGGGCGCGACGGCGGAATAAGAATTGAAAAATCCGCTGATAAATGAGATGTTCAATTTTATCCGTGGCTGACGTGGTCGCTGCGGGACACAGGAGATTGAGACACTGAGCGGGACACTGAGAACTACGGTTCGATCTGAAGCGACGCCTTCGCCGCTTCCCACGGCTCGCGCCTCCAGAGGCAAGAAAGCCGATCCTCTCGTCGCTGATCGCCTTGACGAGGATTTGTCGGTGGAAAAGCTCACCGCCGCTGTCTTGACGGCCCTCGACGATTCCAAGGCCGAAGAGATTGTCTCGATCGACCTCGCGGGCAAGACTGCGATCGCCGACACAATGTTCATCGCCACCGGACGCTCCAACACCCATGTCGGCTCCATAGCCGACCGCGTGCTGAAAGCGTGCAAGGCGGCTGGCGTAACGGCGCCGCGCATTGAAGGCCTGCCCCATTGCGATTGGGTGCTGGTGGACGCCGGAGACGTCATAATCCACGTTTTCCGCCCGGAAGTGCGCCAGTTCTACAATCTGGAAAAGATGTGGAGCGGCGACCGGCCAAACGAGCTGGAAGCGGAACGGCGCCCGGTCTGAGACAGGCTTCGAGGGGCGCGTGAAGCTCATCATTGCGGCTGTAGGCCGACTGAAGGCCGGTCCCGAACGAGAGCTGAGCGCGCGCTATGTCGAGCGCTCCAGCGCCTCCTGTCGAGCCGTCGGCCTGACCGGATTCGAGGTGCGCGAGATCGACGAAAGCCGCGCCCGGAGGATGGAAGACCGCCGCACCGACGAAGCGCGTGCGCTTCTGGCGCTCCTGCCTGAACACGCCCGTATCGTCGCGCTGGACGAGCGGGGCAAGCATCTGACCAGCGAGGCTTTCGCCGCCGACGTTCGCATCGCGCGAGATCGCGCAACCTCCGCCTATGCTTTGGTGATCGGCGGCCCCGACGGGTTGGACGAGAGCCTGCGGACGCGGGCGGGTCTCGTCATCGCCTTTGGCGCCCTGACCTGGCCGCACCAGCTTGCGCGCGTGCTGGCCGCCGAGCAAACCTATCGCGCAATCACCATCCTGGCGGGGCATCCCTATCATCGCGCCTGAACCACAAACGCATGCCATCGCAAAGCCCGGGCGCGCGGCGCTCCGGCAACATGCGCGCGTTTGGGGTTTTGCCTGCGTTTTGGCGGCAGCGTCAGGCGCGCCACTAGGGGCTCAGCTTCAGGCGCAGGTTCTTGCGCAGGTTCTTGTGCAAGCTTTTCCTCAAGGTTTTGCGCAATCCCAAACTCAATCTTCGGCGCCCCAGCGCAATCCTGACCTCGATCTTCGCCAGAACGAATTGCGCAGCGTGGAGGACAACCTTCGCCTGT
Source organism: Beijerinckiaceae bacterium (assembly GCA_947476075.1). GTDB lineage: Bacteria > Pseudomonadota > Alphaproteobacteria > Rhizobiales > Beijerinckiaceae > Terripilifer. The sequence goes on along the minus strand of CANJPM010000040.1, from coordinate 1,344 downwards.
CGGCGGAACATCGCCGCAAGATCGAGGCTGAGGTGGAACTGATCCGCAGCGACCGCGCCCGCCTATCAGCCGCCCTGCTGGAGACGACGAGCCGCGTGCAAGGCCTTGAGACTCGCGCCAGCGACATAGAAAAGCGGCTTGAAGCCTCGCTGGCCGGCGAAGGCGCCATTCGCCGCTCGCTGGATACGCGTCGCAACACCATCGCCGAAATCCTGGCCGCCCTGCAACGCCTCGGCCACAAACCGCCGCCGGCGGTGCTCATCAGCTCGAGCGACATTTTGAAGGCGGTTCGCACGGCAATGCTTCTGGGCGCCGTTATACCCGAATTGCGCGCCGAGACCGAGATCCTGGCCGCAGATCTGGGCGAGCTTGTGGAATTGCGCAAGCGCATCGCCTCCGAGCGTGACCAGCGCCGCAAGGAATTGAACGAGCTGTCGGACGAGCGCGAGCGGCTCGCCGCCATTATGGAGGCCCGGCGCACGTCGCTGGGGGCCGCCGAGCGTGCGCTCCAGTCCGAACAGGAGCGCGCGTTCGCTTTAGGCCGCCAGGCGCTCGATCTCAAAGATTTGATCGCCCGCATGGAGGATGAGACAGACGGCGGAAAACGCGCCGCCGAGCTCGCCAGGACGGCTGACGAAGAGCGACGCCGACTCGCTCTCTTGAAGCCTGATGCCAAACCTGGCGCCGGATTGGGCGCGTCCGGGCGTTTGAGCCCTGCGATCGCCTTCGCGCAAGCGCGGGGCCTGTTGCCGCTTCCGGTGGCTGGCGAGATCCGTAAAAGCTTTGGCGCAGCGGACGGATTCGGAGGAAATGAGAAGGGCTTATCGATCGCGGCCAGACCTGGCGCGCTGGTCGCCTCGCCGTCCGACGGCTGGATCGCATTCTCTGGTCCCTACAGAACCTACGGACAACTCTTGATCATTAACGCCGGCGACGGCTATTATGTGGTTCTGGCGGGCATGGAGCGTATCAACGTCGCCGTCGGACAATTCGTACTCGCTGGCGAGCCCGTTGCGTCAATGGGAGACGCTTCCGGAAAGACCGCCGCGGCAATCGCTATTGGCGCGGCGCAACCCATTCTCTATGTTGAATTCCGCAAGGATGGGGCGGCTATCGATCCGGGCCCCTGGTGGGCGAAGCAGGAAAAGGTTCGCGGATAATGCGCAAGGTTTCTCTGGTTTTGCTGGGCGCCGTCTTTGGAGCTGCAACCGCGACGGTTGCAACCAACACGCGCTTGATTTCCGCCGTTGTCGCCGCGCCGTCCGAAACGTACCGCAGCCTCAACCTGTTTGGCGACGTTTTCGAAAAGGTGCGCTCAGATTATGTCGAGCGCCCCAACGATCA
>CANJPM010000039.1 GCA_947476075.1 Beijerinckiaceae bacterium | reverse complement strand
GCTTCCCGGACTGGGTGATTTTCGCGCTCAATGGGGCAAGACCATGCGGGCTCTGGGCGACGGCATACCAAAGACGGAGCTTTTTCTGGCGACCCACCGGGAATTGCTGCTGTTGCAGCTTGCGTCCTGCCTTGCAGGACCGCTGCCCTCGCGGCGCACAGCGCCCACTCGCGCGAAGCATCTTGAACGCGCCGTTGAATATGTGCTCACCCATTATACGCAGGATCTGCGCCTCGCCGACATCGTCAAAGCGGCCGGCTGCGGCGTGCGGACGCTGCAAATGTTGTTTCGAACGGAAATGATGTGCTCGCTCACCGAGTATATCGCCATGAGGCGGCTTTATGCGGCGCGCGCGCGTCTCAACGCGCCAAGGCCCGATGATAGCGTCACGTCAATCGCCATGGATTGCGGCTTCAGCCATCTGGGCGAGTTTGGGCAAAGCTATTTCCGCTTGTATTCTGAGCGCCCCTCGCAAACGCTGGAGCGCGCACGTCGCGCAAAATTCAGAATATGAGCGCGCTGCAACTTGTTTGCGCTGCTTATTTGCCGCCGACGAGCTGGCTCCACGCCTGCTTGATCTGGGTGGAATCACCCTCTTCCAGAACGTCCTGCAAACGCTGGAAATGAGGATTTGCCAACAGATCGCGGACTGCTGAGGTCGCGCTGCGCTTGGGCGAATAAAGCCCGGCGTCAGACCCGCCCGATCCAGGGCTCAGCATCGATTGAACGCTTGAGATCAGTGCCAGCTCTTCAAGCATTTGCTGCATGGCTTTTTTAGCGCCGGCGGCATCGCCTTCCTGAACGGCGGAGGCAAATTGAGACGCGGCGCCGGCGCTGCCGCCAGACTTGGCGCTCGCCTGCTGAGGTTGAGCGCCTTGTCCGGGCATGTTGGTTTGGATGGAAGGAAAATCTGCAGGCGCCGTCGAAGCCTTCACGTCAACCGCACCGCGAACGGAGCGTTTGCTGGCGTCGGCGTTAACGCCAAAGGCGCTGGACAGACCCGTAAAATTAACCGCCACGACCACTTACCCCGCCTCTACGCATCTTCACGCAAAAGTCTTGCTTGCGCTAAGTTTTACGAAATTCCGACGCGCACGACGTTCACAGAATGTATGACGCTCATGCGCTAACGAAGAGGTCACACTCGCTGCCGCGCTGTGGGTTGTCCAACCATTAATGAAAACTTAAAGCGATAATCTGTGGACGGCTGTGGGTAAGTATTTTTTAGCTTTTTTTTGTTTATAGACAAGGTCAAGAAACAGGTCGATGCGCTATGTAGTAAAGCTCATGATAATTTTTCAGTTTTCAAGTTGTCGCTATGGCCCAGCGCTAAAGTGAATTGCTGTCAACAAGCTCGCAGTCCAGTTCCAGCGCGGGCGATGATGTTTATCAACTTCATGCCGCTTGCGGTGAGCACGGTATTTTCGACGCGCTGATCCGCAAACATGGCGACCTGCTCCCGGGCCAGCAGATTAAATCTGCTAACGCCAGCGCTCCAAAACAACGTTCGATAAGTCCGGTAAAAATTACTGGGTCTGTGCGCGCAAAGGCGCCTCTGGTTTTCCGACAACGCCCTGACCAAGAGGATGCAATGGCGGCGGATGCGTCACCGAAAAACTTTTCATCGTTCGGTAGCGCAGAGACCGGACTTGAGGAGCTTGAGGCGGCGAGCACGACCTGCATCTAACAAGCCGACGGTCAAACCATGCGGTAAGTCGCTGTGTGCGATCACGACAAAGGCGCATGCTGCTGCGACAAAAATGGAGCGTCAGGCAACCCGCTTCGCTCCTTCCCAAAGAAGACGCGGCGAAAAATATCGGAAATTAAAGTCTGATGGTGCTGCGAGACAGGATTGAACTGTCGACCTCTCCATTACCAATGGAGTGCTCTACCACTGAGCTACCGCAGCAATCGCGCCGCAGAGCGCATGGCCTGCGAGCGACGAGGGCGCTTGTGCCACAGGCTCCGGCGCCTTGCAAGGGCAAGGCGTCAGGACGCGGCGGGTAGACAGCAGCGAGCAGGAAACAGCCCGGCCACTCATCAGCCCCGTTGCAGCGACGCCGACGAGACCCTAAAAGGGGCGCTATTCCATATTCCATATTCCCTATTGGCTCCCGCAGCGCCCCATGAACGAAGCCGATCCAAAAACAGCCCTCCCCGCACCCGGGAGCCCCGAGGCGGCGCGCGCCGCACGCGCGCAGCGGCTGGCCGCGGCCTTGCGCGAGAATTTGAAACGGCGCAAATCCCGCCTGCGCGGGCGTCGCGACATCGCGGCGGAACAAACCGCGCAGAGCGCCGGGCGCCCTGTCGATTCGGTCGATTAGCTTTCGCCTCGACCTTCACCTAACGGGCGGAACTCCGCCGGAGTGACGAAACATGGACCGCATTCGTATTACCGGCGGCCAGAAGCTTTCTGGAATCATTCCCATTTCCGGCGCAAAAAACGCCGCTTTGCCATTGATGATCGCCTCGCTTTTGACCCCCGAAACCCTGACGCTCGAGAACATGCCGCGCCTTGCCGACGTGCGTCAGCTGAACCGTATCCTGAGCAATCACGGCGTCGACCATGCCGTAGACGGCAAGCGCCCCGGCGACGCGCCCCACACCGGGGAGACGGTGCATTTTTCCGCCCGCAACATCGTCGACACCACCGCGCCCTACGAGCTGGTGTCGAAAATGCGCGCCAGCTTCTGGGTTCTGGCTCCGCTACTGGCGCGGATGGGGGAGGCCAGGGTTTCGCTGCCCGGCGGCTGCGCCATTGGCACGCGCCCGGTGGATTTTCTGCTGATGGCGCTGGAGCGGCTGGGAGCGCAGATCAAGATCGAGAACGGCTACGTGATCGCCAGCGCCGCCAGGGGATTGGTCGGGGCCGTGATCGATTTTCCCAAGGTTACCGTTGGCGGCACGCATACGGCGCTGATGGCCGCCGTGATGGCGCGCGGCGACACGATGATCCTCAACGCCGCCAGCGAGCCCGAAGTGGTGGATCTGGCCAATTGCCTGATCGCCATGGGCGCCCGCATTCGCGGCGCCGGCACGCCGGTCATTGAGGTTGAGGGCGTCACCTCGCTGCACGGCGCGCGCCATGCGGTTCTGCCGGACCGGATCGAAACCGGCACCTACGCCATGGCGGTGGCGATGGCTGGCGGCGACGTGCTGCTGGAGGGCGCACGCGCCGATTTGCTTGAATCGGCTCTCGAAATGATCGCCGAATCGGGCTCCGAAATCACGGTCGAGGATCAGGGTGTGCGCATTCGCAGCCATGGGGGCGAGATCGAGCCCGTGGACGTGACCACGGACCCCTTCCCCGGCTTCCCGACCGATCTGCAGGCGCAGTTCATGGCGCTGATGACGCGGGCCAACGGGGTTTCGCACATCACCGAGACGATTTTCGAGAATCGCTTCATGCACGTGCAGGAGCTGGCCAGGCTCGGAGCCAGGATCAGGCTCGACGGCGACACCGCCATCATCGAAGGCCAGCCGCACCTGACCGGGGCGCCCGTCATGGCGACCGATTTGCGCGCCTCCGTGTCGCTGGTCATCGCGGGCCTTGCGGCCAAGGGCGACACGACAGTCCATCGCGTCTACCATCTGGATCGCGGCTTTGAACGGCTGGAGGAGAAGCTGGGCGGCTGCGGCGCACAGATCGAGCGGCTCTCCGATCAGGGCTAGGGGCGACCGCTCGCAATCTGGCGGGAGCGATCCTACATCAGCAACCAGGCGCCGGGCGGGGGCGGGTGCGCTTTTGTTGCCTTGGCGCACCCCGGCAGGGTATTGCATCGGTCAGGATCAGCCCATGTCAGAAATATCCCGCACGTCAAACGCCTACCCCGAAAGCTCCCTACCGCAATGCGCTGATGCGCAGCTTCTGCGCCTGCTGGCGCTCGATCAGGAAGATCTGTCGGTTTTGTCGGCCCATATGCAAGATGCCTTGGTGCGCGTCGGCGATATGGCCTTTGTGCCCGGCTCCCAAGTCTTCGCGCTGCTGGCAGCCAGATTTGACTGGTGCGCCTGCGTGGAGGCGGGACGCTGCGAGCGCGCCCGCACCGGCCTGCATTTTGATTATGTGAGCCGCGTCTCGCGTTCAGGTTTCGACCAGCACGACAGGGAAGTCATGCTCAACGTATTGAGCATCACCTTCGAAGCGAAGGATTCCCCGGCAGGAATTGTCGTCGTAAATTTCTCCGCCGGCGCTGCGCTGCGGCTTGAGGTGGAATGCCTGGAGGCGCATATGCGCGATCTGGGCGACAGATGGCAGGCCAGGACAACGCCGGCCCATCCTGTTGAAGACCCGCAATAAACTTCGTCGCGAATGCAAACCGGAAATGCAAACCAAGAATACAAACCAAGAATACAAACATTGACGGGCGCCGTCGCCCTCTGGAGTAAGTTATGCCCCTGCGCCTGAATATTCGTGACGCCGGTTTCGAGGCGGCCTTCGCGGCCTTCCTGTCGATGAAACGCGAAGTCTCGCAGGACGTGGACGATATCGTTCGCGACATCATCGCGCAGGTGATTGCGCACGGCGACGAAGCGCTGGTCGAACTCTCCGCCAAATTCGACCGTATCGACCTGACCAAAATCAGCATGCGCGTGAGCGATGAGGAACTGGACGCCGCAAAGTCGCTTTGCGAGCCGCGCGCTCTGGAGGCGCTGCGCTTCGCCCATACGCGAATCAAGCGCTTCCACGAAGAGCAGCGCCCGCAGGACAAGCGCTTCACCGATCACCTTGGCGTTGATCTGGGCTGGCGCTGGAGCGCGCTGGAATCAGTTGGGCTTTATGTGCCCGGCGGCACGGCGAGCTATCCCTCCTCCGTGCTGATGAACGCCGTGCCCGCAAAGGTGGCGGGCGTTGACCGGCTGGTGATGGTGGCGCCGGCGCCGGACGGGCGCATCAATCCGCTGGTGCTGGCGGCAGCGCGAATCGCAGGCGTTGACGAGGTCTATCGCATCGGCGGCGCGCAGGCCGTGGCCGCGCTCGCCTATGGCACAAAATCCATCGCGCCGGTGGCCAAGATCGTCGGCCCAGGAAACGCTTTTGTCGCCGCCGCCAAGCGCCGCGTGTTTGGAACTGTGGGCATCGACATGATCGCCGGCCCCTCCGAAGTTCTGGTGATGGCGGATGGCGCCGCCAATCCCGACTGGATCGCCGCCGACCTTCTGGCGCAGGCCGAACATGATGCAGCCGCCCAATCCATTTTGCTGACCGACGATGCCGCGCTCGCCGATGCCGTGGTGGCGGCGCTGGAGCGACAGCTCGCGAGCCTGCCGCGCAAGGAGATTGCGGGCGCAAGCTGGCGCGATTTCGGCTGCGTGATCGTGTGCGACAAACTCAGCGATTCCATTGCGCTGGCGAACCGCATCGCGCCCGAACATCTTGAGATCATGAGCCAGGACGCCGATGCGCTCGCCGACAAGGTGCGCAACGCCGGCGCCATTTTCATCGGCGGTCACACGCCCGAAGCCATTGGCGATTACGTTGGCGGCTCCAACCATGTGTTGCCGACCGCACGCTCGGCGCGCTTCTCCTCCGGCCTTGGCGTCCTCGATTTCATGAAGCGCACCTCGATCCTGAAATGCACGCCCGAGGCCCTGCGCGAATTGGGGCCTGCGGCGATTGCGCTGGGCGAGGCCGAAAGCCTCACCGCTCATGCGCGCTCGGTCTCCATTCGGCTCAATCTAGGCTGACCGGATGCAGGACGAGGAGATCGGCGGCAGATCGCCAGAGGGCGCTGGAGACGAAAGCGCCGATCCTCGCCGCAAGCTGGTCTCGGTCGTGCTGGACGAAGCCTCTATCGGGCGCGGCAATGCCGATCAGGAACATGAGCGGCTGATCGCGATCTATGATCTGGTCGAATGTAATTGCTTTGCACTGCCCAATCATGAGGGCGGACCTTACGCGCTGCTGCTGGCGATGGAGGAATCGAGGCTCGCATTCGACATTCGCGGCCCCGCCGACGAGCCAATCATCAAACACATCCTGTCGCTGTCGCCGTTTCGTCGGCTGCTCAAGGATTATTTCATGATCTGCGAAAGTTATTACGCAGCCATCCGCACCGCGACGCCAAGCCAGATCGAGGCCATCGATATGGGTCGGCGCGGATTGCACAACGAGGGCGCGGCTTTGCTCACCGAGCGATTGGTCGGCAAGATTGAATTCGATTTCGACACCTCGCGGCGCCTGTTCACGCTGATTACGGCCTTGCACTGGAAAGGCTGAATCATGCGGGCAAAGGTTGAACGGGCAAGGCTTGAGCGGGCAAGCGAGCGAAGGAGATGAGCGAAGAAGCGGTCAAGCGGCCGCAATCCGTGCTGTTTGCCTGCACATTCAACGCCGTTCGCTCGCCTATGGCCGAGGGCATCGCCCGGCATTTGTTCGGTCGCGACATCTTTGTCGCCTCCGTTGGCGTCAAGCCCGGCGAACCCGATCCGTTCGCCATCGCCGCCATGGACGAGATCGGGATCGACATCGCAAAGCACAAGCCGCATGGCTTCGGCGACCTGGAGGATGACAGTTTCGACCTGATCGTCAGCCTCTCGCCCGAAGCTCACCACACCGCGCTCGAATACACCCGCACCATGGCGGTGGACGTGGTCTATTGGCCCACCATCGATCCTACCGCCGTGCAGGGCTCGCGCGAGCAGATGCTGGAGGCTTATCGAGGCGTGCGCGACGGCCTGCAAAAACGCATCAAGGAGGCGCTCGACTGGCGGCCGATGATGCCGCGCAAGGAAGAATAGGCGGACAAGTTCCCCTCACGCTCGCGCCGCGCTAAACATAGGCCATGAAAGACGCCAGATCAGACGCCATGACAGACGCCATGACAGATGCACCGCTGCGCACCGCAATTTTGCACCCGGACGGCCTCGCTCGCTGCCCGTGGCCGGGACAGGACCCGATTTACGTCGCCTATCATGACGAGGAATGGGGCGTACCGGAGCGCGATTCGCGGGCCTTGTTTGAAAAGCTCATTCTGGACGGCTTTCAGGCTGGCCTGTCGTGGATCACGATCCTGCGCAAGCGCGAGGCGTTTCGAAAAGCCTTCGATGGTTTTGAGCCCGAACGGATCGCGAGCTACAGCCCCGCAAAGGTCGAGATGCTGATGGGAGACGTTGGCATCGTGCGCAATCGCGCCAAGATCGAGGGAACGATCATCTCGGCGCAAAAGTGGATCGAGATCGAGGGCGCACGGGGGTTTTCAAATTATCTGTGGGATTTCGTCGACGGCGCCCCGGTGCAAAACAATCTGCGGCACATGGGGCAAATGCCCACGGAATCGGACATGTCCCGCCGACTGTCGAAAGACCTGAAAGCGCGCGGCTTCAAGTTCTGCGGCCCCACAATTATCTACGCTTTCGCGCAGGCCGTCGGCATGATCAACGATCATCTTGTCGATTGCAGCCGACATCAGACCTGCGCAAACCTTGCGCGCATAACACCCGGACACAATTCTTGATGGCTCTTCGCAAACAAACGGCGCCGCGAGCGTTTCAGCGCATGTTGTCGGGTCGACGGCTCGATCTGCTCGACCCCTCGCCGCTCGACATCGAGATTGAGGACATCGCTCATGGCCTGGCGCGCGTGGCGCGCTGGAACGGCCAGACGCAGGGCCCGCATATCTTTTCCGTCGCGCAGCATTCGGTGCTGGTGGAGCGCATTGTATCGGCCATAGACCCCGGCCTGCCCGCGCGCTGGCGCCTGATCGCGCTTTTGCATGATGCGCCTGAATATGTGATCGGCGACATGATATCGCCGTTCAAGGCGGTGATCGGCGAATCCTACAAAACCGTTGAGGCGCGGCTGCAATCGGCGATTCACCTGCGCTTTTCCCTGCCCGCGACAGCGCCCGCCTCGCTGGCGCGCATCGTCAAACAGGCCGATACGGGCGCGGCCTATATCGAGGCCGTGCGGGTGGCGGGCTTTGACGTGGACGAGGCGGACCAGTTTTTCGGGCGTCCCAAAATCGGCATGCGCAACATCGAAGCGCTGATCGCGCCGATGGATTCAGGCCATGCGGAAGATTTGTTTTTGCGCCGTTTCCGCGAATTGCAGACCGAGATGGATTCTCCCGCCATATGAGGCTCACATGCCGCGCATAGAAGTCTGCGCACTGTCGCGCATTGAAGAGGTCGCGCACGCTGCGGGGGCGCGCAGCATGGTGACGCTGATCAACGATTCCTCGACGGTCGCAAGACCAAAAACCATTGCGCCGGAACGACATTTGCAGCTATCGATGTCTGACATAACCGCCCCGCTTGATGGCCACGTGTCACCCGAAGAGAGCCATGTCGCGCAATTACTCGACTTTGTGCGCGCGTGGGATCGCGCGCAGCCGCTGCTGATCCACTGCTATGCGGGCGTCAGCCGGTCTACAGCGGCGGCATTCATCGCCGTCTGCGCGTTGAAGCCTGAAGCGCCCGAAAGCGAACTGGCGCAGCGGATCAGAGCGCTGTCGCCAACCGCCACGCCCAATGCGCGGTTGGTGGCTTTGGCCGACGACATGCTGGGACGCCAGGGCCGCATGAGCGCGGCCGTCGAGGCAATCGGGCGCGGGGCCGATTGTTTTGAGGGCGTCGCCTTCGCGCTCGCGCTAGACTGATCCTATGGAGCAGCCCAAAAATTCCATTCCCCCGCATCGCGTTCGCGCGCCTACCATGCCCGTCGAGGTCAACCTCACAGCGGCCATTGTCGCTGTGGCCGAAGACGAGCCGATGATCCTTGTGGCGGGCGCAGATGCGGCCCGGCAAGCCGCCTTGCCGTCAGGCCCGTTCGATCCGCTGGCCCATCGCACGTTTGAAATGGGCCTGCGCGCGTGGGTTAAGGAGCAGGCTGACGTTCGGCTTGGCTATGTCGAACAGCTCTACACATTTGGCGATCGCGGCAGGCAGGCGCAGGCCGACGACCGCGACCCCCATGTGGTGTCGGTTGGATATCTCGCGCTGACCCAGCTTGGCGACGACGAAAGCGGACTTGAGATCACGCAATTCAGGCGCTGGTATTCGTTCTTTCCATGGGAGGACCGGCGCGCGAAGAAACCTGCGATCATTGAAGCGAAGATTTTGCCCGCGCTCGTCAAATGGTCGGCGCGCGATCCCGACACGCCCAATTCCTACGGGCTGACGCGCACCGAGCGGGTGCGAATTTTGTTTGGACAGGACGCGCACTTTGCAGAAGAAAGCGTGCTGGACCGGTTTCAATTGCTCTATGAGGCGGGCCTTGTCGAGGAAGCGCGACGGGATGGGCGCGCCTCTCCGTTGATTGGCGAAGTCGGCCCCTTGGGCGAGCCCATGCGCCACGACCATCGCCGCATTCTGGCAACCGCCATGGGCCGCCTGCGCGCGAAGATGAAATATCGCCCGGTGATTTTCGAGATGATGCCGCAAGCGTTCACCCTGACCGCGCTTCAGCACACAGCCGAAGCCATCAGCGGTCGACGCCTGCACAAGCAAAACTTCCGCCGTTTTGTAGAAACCTCCGCAGTCGTCGAACCCACAGGCGAATTCACCAACCGCACCGGGGGACGACCCGCCGCGCTGTTCCGCTTCCGCCGCGACGTGCTGCAGGAACGGCCAGCGCCCGGGCTGCGGGTGGGGCGGGGGTAGAACGCGCTGCATCAGGACAGCGCGCAATCCAGTTCGCCGCCACCTTACGCGCCGCGCAGCGCGTGCTCCATATAGGCGCCCATGCGCGCCCACGGCCCGCCGGCGGTGAGCGCGTCGCGCCAGGAGGCGACGATGCGGGCGGCGATCGGGCTGGCTTTTGCTTTTTTATCCAGCACTTCCTCGGTCTTCTCGCGCGCGGCTTTCAGGACGTCAGCAGGGAACGCGGTGATCTTGGCGCCGGCGCGCACGAGTTCGACGATAGCGGCTGCGTTCAGATGTTCGGCCTCGCTCAAAGCGGCGGAATGCTCTGCCTGACAGGCGTTTTCAATCACGCGCTGCAAATCAGGCTTGAGCTTTCCAAAAGCGGCCAGCGAGATCAGCGCTTCGCCGGCGCCGTTGGGCTTGTTGAAGCCGGGCATATAATAATAAGGCGCAATGCGATGCAGCCCGAGCGGCAGATCGTTCACGGGCGCCAATATCTCCACCGCATCGATGGTTCCTTTTTCGAGCGCGGGATAAATATCTCCCGGCGCGATCGATTGCGGCACCGCACCGAGCGCCGCATAGACTTCGCCGCCCATGCCCTGCACGCGAATGCGCAGGCCGGACAGGTCGCGAACGCTCTCGATGGGCTTGCGAAACCAGCCGCCCATTGAGGGGCCGGTATTGCCCGCCAGCAGGCCGCGCACGCCGCGCGGGAGGTAGAGTTCGTCCCAAACTTGCTGGCCGCCGCGTTGCTCGATCCATGTTTGATGGCCAAGCGGGCTCATCCCGAACGGCGCGGTGGTGAAGAAAGCAGCCCCAGGCAATTGGCCGTCCCAGAAGAAGGAAGCAGTGTGGCCCATTTCGGCCGCGCCCGTGGAGACAGCCTCCAGCACGCCGAAAGCCGGCACGATATGACCGGCGGGGAACACGTCGACGCGCAGGCGCCCCGCGCTCATCGCATTGATGCGCTGGGCCAGACGCTCGGCTGAAACGCCGGGACCGGGCAGGTTTTTCGCCCACGACGTGACCATGCGCCAGACGATTGGACCCTCCTGTGCGCGAACGATTGAGGGCGCGGAAACCGCAGCGGCTGCAGAGGCGGCGAGAAGGTTGCGGCGTGTGGACGAGGTCATGAATTCATCTTTCATCCGATCAGAAACAAAAATCTGCGCGAGCGCCGCAAAGCAAGGCGCCCGCGCTGATCGAAGGGCTCAGCTCTTCACGTAAAGCTGGCCGCCCTGCTCCAGGAATTCACGGCTCTTTTGCGCCATGCCTTCCAGCGCCGCCTTCTCGTTGTCGAGCATGGCGGCGGCTTCGACGCGCAGATCCTGCGTGATTTTCATCGAGCAGAATTTTGGCCCGCACATCGAGCAGAAATGCGCGGTCTTGTGCGCATCCTTGGGCAGCGTCTCGTCGTGGTAGCGACGCGCGGTGTCGGGATCGAGGCCAATGTTGAACTGGTCTTCCCAGCGGAACGAGAACCGCGCGCGGCTCATCGCGTCGTCGCGCAATTGCGCCGCGGGATGACCCTTGGCAAGATCGGCCGCATGGGCCGCTATGCGATAGGTGATGACGCCGGTCTTCACGTCGTCGCGATCGGGCAGGCCCAGATGCTCTTTTGGCGTGACGTAGCAAAGCATGGCGCAACCAAACCAGCCAATCATCGCCGCGCCGATGCCCGACGTGATGTGATCGTAGCCCGGCGCAATGTCCGTCGTTAACGGCCCGAGCGTGTAGAAAGGCGCCTCGCCGCATTCGCGCAGCTGCTTTTCCATATTGACCTTGATCTTTTGCATCGGCACATGGCCGGGGCCTTCGATCATGACCTGACAACCCTTGTCCCACGCTGTTTTCGTGAGTTCGCCAAGGGTCTGGAGTTCGGCAAATTGCGCAGCGTCGTTTGCGTCCGCAATCGAGCCGGGACGCAGTCCGTCGCCAAGCGAGAACGAGACGTCGTATTTGCGCATGAGATCGCAAATCTCGTCGAAGCGCTCGTAGAGGAAGCTTTCGCGATGACCGGCAAGGCACCAGCGCGCCATGATCGAGCCGCCGCGCGACACGATGCCTGTGGTGCGGTTGGCGGTCAGCGGCACATGCGCGAGGCGAACGCCCGCATGGATGGTGAAATAATCGACGCCCTGCTCAGCCTGTTCAATCAGCGTGTCCTTGAACACCTCCCAATCAAGCTTCAAGGGATCGCCGCCGACTTTCTCCAGCGCCTGATAGATCGGCACGGTGCCGATCGGCACGGGCGAATTGCGCACGATCCAGTCGCGGATGTTGTGAATGTTGCGACCTGTTGAAAGATCCATCACGGTGTCCGCGCCCCAGCGGATAGACCACACCAGCTTTTCAACTTCTTCGGCGACCGAAGACGTCACCGCGCTGTTGCCGATATTGGCGTTGACCTTCACGAGGAAATTGCGGCCGATAATCATCGGCTCCAGTTCGCGATGATTGATGTTGGCGGGAATAATTGCCCGGCCGCGCGCGATCTCGTCGCGCACAAATTCGGGCGTCACGAAAGCGGGAATGTCGGCCCCAAAGCTCTCGCCCTGCGCCATTTGCGCATGCGCGCATTCCAGCATTTTCTCGCGGCCAAGATTTTCACGCGCCGCCACATAGACCATCTCTTCGGTGATGATTCCGGCGCGGGCGAATTCATATTGCGTAACGTATTTGGCGCCCTCGCCGCTCAGCGGATTGGTGTTGGCGGGGCAGGCGGGCACAAGCTTGTCGCCGGCGGCGTCGCCATTGTCCTCGGCCTTGATCGGCCGACCCTGATAGGGCTTGAAGCCGCGACGCGCGATCCACGGCTCGCGCACGCGCGGCAGGCCTTTGGCCAGATCAATGCGGGCGTCGACTTCCGTATAGGGACCGGAGGCGTCATAGACGTAAAGCTCCGGTTCGGCGGGATCGGACAGCAAAATCTCGCGCAGCGGCACATGTACGTCGTCCCAGCCTGTGGGCGTGGCGTAGACCTTGCGCGAGCCGGTCAGCGGACCGGTGGTCACGGTTTCGGGAACAAGCGAATTGCGCTTGGGCTGTACATTCATGACTGTCTCCTCCTGCGCCGCGACGGCGGCTCGTTCTTGGCCGAAACCAGAACATGGCGTCAAAGGAGAGATCGCGCTGATGGACGGACATTGGCCGCCTGCATCTTTGCCGTCCCTCCGCTGGCGTGACCCAGATCAGGTTCTAAGGGTATGATCTCAGCCGCCGGACAATCCGGCGGCACCCCTGGCTGTCTCTCAAACTAGCGCACGCCTGAGCGTTCCACAAGCCGCCCGCAGAAGCCCCTGCGGTCGTTTTGCCCGTCCCCGGGCTCTTGCCCCGCACTCTCAAAAGGGCCATGTTCATGTCGTTGTCACCTGACCCCCGCGCCGCTGGCCGTTCGTGCTCGCCGGCGACATGAACGGGCTCTGCGCGAGCCATTGAGAGAGACGATCAGTGCCTATTTTGAAGCACAAGACGATTGACGCCCCGAAGCGTCGCGTCGCGATTGCCGCTCTGGCCAATGCAGCTTTAGTCCTCGCAGGCATGTTTACTGCGCCGGGCAAGCTCGCTGCGCGCGAATCGCGCCCCTCGCAGCCTCCCCTGGAAGTCAGCGAGAGTCTGTCGGGCAATTACCTTGCGGCTCTTGTGGCAGGCGCCCAGCGCGACACCATGGCGGCGTCCACTTTCTTCCGCGAGGCGCTGCGGGCTGACCCGCGCAACCCCGTCCTCATCGAGCGCGCCTTTGTCGCTGCGCTGGCCAATGGCGACATGGCGCAGGCGTTCGACCTGGCGGACCGGCTGGTGCGGCAGGATTCCAAGAATGGCCTCGCCCATCTGGCGCTGGGCGTGCGCGCCATTCGCGCCCGCAATTTCAGCCTCGCCCGCACCCATCTCAGCAAAGGCGGCAACACAAGGCGCGGCGACATCACCGCCATCCTGCTGACCGCCTGGACATGGGCCGGCGGCAACGAGACCAACAAGGCGCTTGAAGCAACCGACAGACTGACCGACAAACCGTTCGCGCTGTTTCGCGATTACCATGCCGCCCTCATCAACGATCTGGCGCGGCGCCCGCAGGATGCGGCGCGCCGCATGCGCGCAGCCTACGAAACCGAGAAGACAACGCTGCGGCTGGTGGACGCCTATGCGCGCATGGAGGCAAAGCAAGGTCGCAGCGACGAAGCGTTGCGCGCCTATCGCGCGTTCGACGAGGCGCTGCCGCGCCATCCCCTGATTGTCGATGCGATGCGCCGCGTCGAGGCCAACCAGCCGCTTGAGCCGCTGGTGCGCTCGGCTGTCGCCGGCGCAGGCGAAGTGCTTTACGGTCTTGGGGCGGCGGGCGTTCGTCAGGGCGACGAACTGGCGGCGATCATCTATCTGCGCCTTGCCCTGTATCTTGCGCCCGACCACGCTTTGGCCGCCGTCAGCCTTGGCGATCTCTATGAGCGCATCAAGCAGGGCGATCGCGCCATCGACGTCTACGACAGCATTCCGCAGGACTCGCCCCTGCGCGCCAGCGGCGATTTGCAGATCGGCCTCGTGCTGGAGACGCTGGAGCGCAAGGACGAAGCCCAGCAGCATCTGGAAGCCATCATCAAGCGCACGCCTGACGATCCCGATCCGCTGCTCGCGCTCGCCAATCTCCAGCGCTCGCGTAAATTGTTTGGCGAGGCCGCCCAAACCTACACTCGCGCGCTGGCGCTTTCGCAGGTCGCTGGCAAGGGCGCCGCCCGGGGCGACTGGACCACCTATTATTTCCGGGGCGTCTCCAACGAACGCTCAAAGAACTGGCCGCAAGCCGAGGCCGATTTCAAAAAAGCGCTGGAGCTTTATCCCGATCAGGCTCTGGTGCTGAACTATCTGGGCTATTCGTGGGTCGATCAGGGGATCAACCTCGACGAAGCGTTCAAAATGCTGCGCCGCGCCGTCGATCTGCGGCCAGAGGACGGCTACATCGTCGATTCGCTGGGCTGGGCATATTACCGCCTCGGACGCTTTGAAGACGCGATGCGCGAGCTTGAACGCGCCATCGAATTGAAGCCCTCCGATCCCGTCATCAATGATCACCTTGGCGACGTGTACTGGAAAGTGGGGCGCCAATTGGAAGCCCGCTTCCAGTGGAACCATGCGCGCGACCTCAATCCCGAGCCCGATGATCTGCCCAAAATTTTGCGCAAGATCGAAGTCGGCCTTGAAGACGAAAAGGCAAAGCCCGCCGCCGAGATCACGCCAGTTGAACCTGCGCCGCCCGCCAAAAGCGGCGAATGAGCGCAAGCCGTCATGCACAGGGTTCCCCTCTTTGCTCTCGACGATCTGGAGGCGCAGCATCAATTGATGCGCGAGCGTCCGCTTGCTTTGCTGGTTACAGCGACTGACAACGGTCCTGTCATCGACGCAATTCCCTTTCTGCTCGACGCGTCGATCGGCGCGAAAGGCGCATTGCACGCCCACCTCGCCCGCGCCAATCCGCAATGTGCGGCGCTGCTTGCGGCGCAGCGCGCAACCATCGTTTTTCAAGATGTGGACGCTTATGTCACGCCCTCATGGTATCCCTCCAAGCATGAAGGCGGTCGCGTCGTTCCGACGTGGAATTACGGCATGGTGCAAGCTTCAGGCGCAGTTCGCCTGATTGACGACCCGGCATGGTTGCGCGCCCATGTCGACAAAATCACAAAAACGCATGAAACGACGCGTCAGGCCCCCTGGGCCGTGGACGATGCGCCTGACGATTACCTTGCTTCCATGCTGCGGCAGATTATCGGCGTCGAAGTCTTGATTGATAAAATCGAAGCCAAATGGAAGGTCAGCCAGAACAGGCCGGAAGCGGACCGCCTCGGCGTCGCGCACGGATTGCTTCAGGACGGCGGCGCCGCCAGCGAACGCATGGCCAGCCTTGTCAAGAATGGCGGACCGCGTGACTAGGGCGGCGCTCATCGAGCGCGCCCCCGCCAAAATCAATCTGAGCCTGCACGTGCGCGGGCGGCGCCGCGACGGCTGGCATGATCTGGAGAGCCTTGTCGCGTTCGCAGGAATCGCCGACCTGTTGCAGCTTGAGCCCGGACCGCAGCTGTCGCTGAGCGTTGAGGGGCCGATGGCGCAAGCCGCCGGGCCGATTGACGACAACCTTGTGCTGAAGGCTGCGCGCGCGCTGCAAAAGCAGGCGCCCAATTTGCAAATGGGGCGTTTCCATCTGCTCAAGCGCCTCCCGGCGGCTGCGGGCATTGGCGGCGGGTCCGCGGATGCAGCCGCCGCGCTGCGGCTTCTCGCCCGCCTCAACAACATGGCGCCGGACGATCCGCGGCTGCATGCTGCGGCTGCGCAAATCGGTTCGGACGTTCCGGTCTGTCTTGATCCGCACGCGCGCATGATGCGTGGGCGCGGCGACGAGCTTGGGCCTCGTCTTGAACTGCCGCCTTTGTTTGCAGTGCTTCTCAACCCGGGGCTGGCGCTGGAGACGCGGCTTGTGTTTGGCGAAATGGGCTATGCGCCCGGAGAAGCCTCGCCCTTTGGCGCGCACCCCGACATTGGCGCCGAAACCTGTTCCAGCCTGACTGCAAAGCTGAAGCGGGCGCGCAACGATATGGAGGACGCAGCCAGCGTGTTGGCGCCCGTTATTGGCCACGCCCTGTCCGTGCTCGGCGCGGCGCGCGGAGCCGCGTTTGCGCGCATGTCAGGCTCGGGCGCGACCTGTTTTGCACTTTTTGCCGATTGCCGGGCGGCGGCGGCCACCGCCAAAGCAATCCGGCGGGATCATCCCGAATGGTGGACGAAAGCCACGCTCCTGCGCTGATATCCGCCAAAGCTGCGCTTTGCGCGATACGCCCCTTGCGCGATTACGTTTCCGGAGCCACAAGCCACGCGTTGGTGATGCGGGGCGGCCAAGTAAATGAAATTGAGTGGGAAAAGCGCGCGCAGCGATGCGCTCATCGGCCGCATGAACCTGAGCGAGAAGCTTGGCCAGATCTCCATGCTCGCCGACGGGCTGGTGGAGACAGGCCCCCCGGGACCGCACAATCCCTTCAACATGATCGTGGACGGGCGCGTCGGCAGCCTCCTCAACGTATGGGGCGCCCATCTGGTGCGCGAGGCGCAGCGCAAGGCGGTGGAGGAAAGCCGGCTTGGGGTGCCGCTTTTCTTTGGCCTCGACGTGGTCCATGGCCACAAGTCCATCCACCCCGTGCCGATTGGGGAAGCAGGCTCTTTCGACCGTCAATTGTGGGAAGCCACGGCGCGCGATTCCGCCATTGAGGCGATGGCCGACGGCGTGCACATGACGTTTGCTCCAATGATCGACGTCGCCCGCGATCCGCGCTGGGGCCGCATCGTCGAGACGGCGGGCGAAGATCCACTGGTCAATGCCGAGTTTGGCCGCGCCCGCGTGCGCGGCTATCAGGCGCCGGACGCGCAGGGCCTTATGCGTTTGGCGGCCTGCGCCAAGCATTTCTGCGCTTACGGCGCCGTCCTCTCGGGCCGCGATTACGCTGAGGCGGACATATCTTGGCGCGCGCTTGAAGAGATTTATCTGCCGCCGTTTCGCGCCTGCGTGGACGAGGGCGTGGCCGCCATCATGCCAGCCTTCGTTGACGTTGCGGGCGTGGCGATGACTGCGCACAAGCGTCTTTTGCGCGACATGTTGCGCGCGCGCTGGCGCTTCGATGGCTTGATCGTCAGCGACTACAACGCCATCGCCGAACTCATCAACCATGGCGTCGCCGCAGATCTGGCAGAGGCCGCAGCGCTGGCGTTGAACGCAGGCGTCGACATCGACATGATGTCGGACGCCTATTTCAACGGCCTGCCGATTGCGCTCGCACGCGGGCTTGTGAGCATGGACGACGTGGACATGGCGGTGCGCCGCGTTCTCAACTTCAAAGAACAACTTGGCCTGTTCGACGATCCCTATCGCAACATGGCGCATAAAACTGCAAAATCAGCAACCTCAAAACCCCTGGCGCCAGAGCGGCGCGCGCTGTCGCGGCAGGCGGCGCAAAGCTCCATCGTGCTCCTGAAAAACGCCGACGGGTTTTTGCCCCTGAAGGCGCCGCGCATGCTGGCCGTACTTGGGCCGCTGGCGGATTCGCCCAACGATCAGCTTGGTCCGTGGGCGTCTGCCGGGGCGGGCGAAGACGCAGTGACGTTTGTAGCGGGCTTGCGCGAAACCTTCGCGCAGACCGACGTGCGCTATGCCAAGGGCGCCCCGTTTGAAGGGCGCGACGAGGTCGATCTTGAAGCCGCGCGCAAAACGCTGGCGGGCGCTGACGCGATCATTCTGTGCATCGGAGAATCGCGACTGATGAGCGGCGAGGCGGTGTCCCGTACAAGGCCGGAAGTGCCTGAAGGGCAGCTGGAACTTGCGCGCACCGCGCTGGAGTCCGGCGCGCCCGTGATCCTTGCGATCAACAGCGGGCGCCCGCTCATTTTGCCAGACTGGCTGGTTGAGGGCGCGCAGGCGATCCTGGCCGCATGGCATGCAGGCACTGAAGCGGGCCCCGCTCTGGCGCAGATTTTATCAGGCGCCTGCAATCCCTCCGCCCGGCTGGCGATCACCTGGCCAAGGGTGACCGGACAAGCGCCGATCTTTTATGGGATACGCCCGACCGGCCGCCCGCATGATCCGCAAAACGGCTGGTCCACAGGGTTTTCCGACGCGCCGTTTGATCCGCGCTGGAGCTTTGGCCAGGGCTTGTCCTACACGCGCTTCACGCGCGCCAATCTGCGCGTGGACCGCGACACGCTCGGCCTCGACGATCTTGTGAGCGTCAGCGTCGACGTCACAAATGCGGGCGTCTGCGATGGCGTCGAGACAGTGTTTTTATTCTCGCGCGATCCCGTAGCGCAGGTCACGCGGCCGATGCTGGAATTGCACGATTTCACGAAAGTGGCTCTGCGGCAGGGCGAGACGCGCACCGTTGTTTTCGTGGTGAAAGCGCGCGATCTTTGCTATCTCGACGAAGATCGCAAGCCGCGCCTTGACGACGGCGCGATGCAGTTTCACATCGGCGCCAGCGCCCGCCCTGCCGATCTTGATCGCATAGACGTGACCATCGCGCAGGGCTGACAAACGAAAATCGCTAGTCTTCGACGTCGAGCGGCTCGACGCCCTTTGGCTTGCCGTC
>CANJPM010000038.1 GCA_947476075.1 Beijerinckiaceae bacterium | reverse complement strand
CGATGGGGGACGAGGCGGGCTGCGAAAAGCTGTGCGTCGCAAGGGTCTGGCTGGGTCAAGGCTCTGCCGCTCCGGTTCAGTGCGCATTATACTGCGCTCATGCCTGTGAAAAAGCCCTCGCCCAAGAAGTCGTCCGCGCCCCAACGTCGCGCCCCCGCCAAAATATCGAGCGCGACAGCCGCCGCGATCCCTCGACCGCGCGGGGTTTCAAAAGCCGTCCAAGCCGTTCGCGCCCGCAAGACCGTTGCGCGGGCCGCCGGCAGCGCCGTGATCGAGGAGATTTTCGCCCGCTTCCAAAAGGCGCTGCCCGAGCCCAAGGGCGAGCTGGAATACGTCAACCCGTTCACCCTGCTGGTTGCGGTCGTGCTGTCGGCGCAGGCGACCGACGTGGGCGTCAACAAAGCCACGCGCGCATTGTTCAAGATCGCCGACAGCCCGCAAAAAATGCTGGCTCTGGGCGAGGAGAAAGTGCGCGATTACGTAAAAACCATCGGCCTCTATCGCACCAAGGCCAAAAACGTGGTGGAGCTGTCGCGTCTGCTGATCGAGCGCCATGACGGGCAGGTGCCGCAAGATCGCGACGCCCTCGTGCAATTGCCCGGCGTTGGCCGCAAGACCGCAAACGTCGTGCTCAACATGGCGTTCGGCCATGAGACGATGGCGGTCGACACCCACATCTTCCGGCTCGCCAACCGCCTGCGCCTTGCGCCGGGCAAAACGCCCGAAGCCGTTGAGGCTGGATTGGAGAAGCGCGTGCCCGGCCCCTATCGCCTGCACGCGCATCATTGGCTGATCCTGCATGGGCGCTATATCTGCAAGGCGCTGCGTCCCGAATGCGAACGCTGCATCGTGGCTGATCTTTGCAATTCGTCCGATAAACGGATTTAGCGCGTCAACAGCAGACCAACAAAGCCCAGAGAGCCAAGAATGATGCGCCAATACGCAAACATCGTGAAGCCGCGTCGCGACACAAAGGCCAGAAAACCGCGCACCACATAAAGCGCGGCGAAGAACGCCGCTACAAAGCCGACGCTGATCGTCACCACGTCGTTGAACTCAAGGATCTTGTAATTCTTGAACAGATCATAGGCGAAGGCGCCGGCCATTGTGGGCATGGCGAGCCAGAACGAGAATTCAGCCGCCGCGCGCTTGTCAGCGCCCATGAACATGGCGCCGACGATGGTCGCCCCCGAGCGCGAAACGCCAGGCACCATCGCCAGACATTGGCACAGGCCAATCTTCAGGCACATCGGCAGCGAGAAATCCATCACGTCCTTATGGTTGACCTCGAATTTCATGCGGTCCACCGCCAGCAATACAAGCCCGCCCGCCACCAGCGTGATGCAAACAATGAAAGGATCGAAAAGCACCGCTTTGATGAAGGAATGGGCGAACGCGCCGATGATGGCGGCGGGCAGAAACGCCACCAGCACGCCCAGCACAAAGCGGCGGGCGCCGGGATCATTGGGCAGGCCGAGCAGGATCTGCAAAATCTTGCGGAAATAGACGATCAGAATCGCGAGGATCGCGCCAAGCTGGACCAGAACCTCAAAGGTCTTGCCCTTGGATTCAAAGCCGAGAAAATGACCCACCAGCAACAAATGGCCGGTGGAGGAGACGGGAAGAAACTCGGTGAAGCCCTCGATGGTCCCCAGCACCAATGCCTTGATGACGTCTAGAAGCATGAATGAACCTTTGCGCAATCTGGTATGAAATCCGGCGCCGACGCCGCGACTCAACCTGCGATATGATTTTATGGTCTAGCGGTTTTTGGGCGCGGGAAAACCTCAAAAAGCCTGTGACGCTGCGGCATTGGCGTGGCCAACGGAGCGCGCAGGATAACAATGCCTGCAAAAAACCAGTGCAAATAAACGACGAATTTGGCCGGCGTAAACCAAAGGTTAACAGGCTTCGCGCTTTGTTGGCGCAAGTCAAAAGGTCGCCCTCGGGCGGCGCGTCGAGTGATGGGTTGCGTTGAAGAATGGCGAATCTGTTTCATTATCCGCTCTGCCCCCGCTCCCGCTTTGTGCGGGCGCTGATGTGCGAATATGGCTTCGAGCCGGACCTGATTGAAGAAAGGCCCTATGAGCGGCGCCACGATTTCCTGATCGCCAACCCCTCCGGCGATCTGCCCGTCCTCGTTGAGCAGAACGATTTCATCGTGCCCGGCGCAAACGTCATCGCCGAATATCTTGATGAAACGCGCGGACTGGCTTTGGGCGATCACCGCCTGCTGCCCGAGAGCCCGGCGCAGCGCGTGGAAGTGCGCCGCCTGACCGAATGGTTCAACGTCAAATTCTATGAAGAAGTCTCAGGCCCCCTGGTCGCCGAGAAAGTCTACAAGCGCTACATGCCCTCCGAGCTTGGCGGCGGCGGCCCGCCCGACATGGCTATCGTGCGGGCGGCCCGCGCCAATGTGCGCTATCATATGCGCTATATCGGCTACCTCGCCTCCAAGCGCAGATGGCTTGCGGGCGACCAGTTGAGCCATGCCGATCTGGCGGCGGCTGCGCATCTGTCCTGCGTGGATTTTCTGGGTGACGCGCCATGGAGCGAGGACGAGGCGGCCAAGGATTGGTACACGCGGATGAAATCGCGCCCCTCGTTCCGCGCGATCCTCGCGGACCGGCTGCCGGGGATGACGCCCGCCCCGGCCTATTCCGACCTCGACTTCTGAGCGCGCGCTTCAAGAGCCGGCTCGTCGCCAAAGCCCGGGAACTGGGCTTCGAGTCCTGCGCTATAGCCGCGCCCGATTCCCTGAAGGACGCGGCGCCGCGCCTGCACGCATGGATCGAATCCGGCGCCCACGGCGACATGGACTGGATGGCGGAAACCGCCGAACGACGGGCCGATCCGCGCATTCTGTGGGCGGACGTGGCCTCCATCGTCGTGCTGGGCATGAATTACGGCCCCGACGAGAACCCGCTTGAGCGCGCGCACGATCCCGCCCGCGCGATCATCTCCGTCTACGCACAGAACCGCGATTATCACGACGTGGTGAAGGGCCGGCTGAAAATGCTGGCGCAATGGCTGGTGAAGGAAGGGCGCACGCTTCCGGATGTAAAAGGCGCGCCGGAAGTGAAGGTCTTCGTCGACACCGCGCCGGTGATGGAAAAACCGCTGGCGCAGAGCGCTGGAATCGGCTGGCAAGGCAAGCACACCAATCTCGTCTCTCGCGAATATGGGTCGTGGCTGTTTCTGGGTTCGATCTTCACGACATTGCATCTGGAGCCGGATTCGGCCGAGATCGATCATTGCGGTTCCTGCACCGCCTGCCTCGACATCTGCCCCACCAACGCATTTCCCGCGCCATACCAGATCGACGCGCGACGCTGCATCTCCTACCTCACCATCGAAAGCAAAAGCCAGATTCCGCGCGAATTTCGCAAATCCATCGGCGGACGCATTTACGGTTGCGACGATTGCCTGGCCGCCTGCCCGTGGAACAAGTTCGCCAGGAGCGCACGCGAAATGAAATTGCAGGCGCGCGCAGAATTGCGCGACGCCAAACTTGGCGACCTCGTGCAATTGGACGATACAGGCTTTCGCGCCCTGTTCGCCGGCGGACCGGTCAAACGCATCGGCCACAAGCGTTTTATCCGCAACGTGCTGTGCGCGATCGGCGCCAGCGCTGACGTAAGCCTTGCGCCCCATGTGCTGGCGCGCATAGACGACGACGATCCAATGGTGCGCGGCATGGCGGTGTGGGCGCTGCGCGAACTGTTGCCGCCCGATGAGTTTATACGCATAGCCGACGAGCGGGCGCCGCTTGAACGCGATGAAGACGTAGCCGCCGAATATCTGCACGAAGGAGATTCAGGCCCATGAGACTTTTCATATTCGGCATGGGCTATAGCGCGCAGCATTATGCGCGCACGCGCATGAACGATTATGCGCGCATCTCCTGCACCGTGCGCTCGACGGAAAAATGCGACGGCCTGCGCACGCAAGGGTTCGACGCCCATTGCTTTGGGCCTGAGCGCATTGACGATGCGCTTGGCGCTTCTTTGGCGGAGGCTGATCGCGTGCTTGTGTCGATTCCCCCTGGCGCCGAGGGAGATCCTGCATTGGCGACGTTTGCGTCGCACTTGCGCGCCTCGCACAATTTGAAGAGCGTCGTCTATCTCTCCACCATTGGGGTTTATGGCGATCATGCCGGCGGTTGGATCGACGAGCGGACGGAGCCCAGACCATCCAATCCGCGCAGCCTGTGGCGCCTGCACGCCGAAGAGGGATGGCGCGCCCTGCGGGCCGGGCTTGATACGCCCGTGCATGTGTTGCGATTGGCGGGCATCTACGGCCCTGGACAAAACGCGCTCGTGAACCTGCGCAGCGGCACGGCAAAGCGCATCGTGAAAGCAGGACAGGTGTTCAACCGCATCCATGTGGAAGACATCGCACGGGCTATTGACGCCGCGTTCTTGTATTCCGGCGCCGGCGACGTCTGGAACGTAAGCGACGACGAACCGGCGCCGCCGCAGGACGTGGTGACTTACGCGGCCCGCCTGCTGGGCGTTACGCCGCCGCCGGAAGTTGATTTTGAAGCTGCGCAATTATCCCCGATGGCGCGCAGCTTCTACAGCGAGTGCAAGCGCGTCTCCAATTCAGCGATCAAGGAAAGGCTTGGCGTGCAGCTGGCTTTCCCAACCTATCGCGAGGCGTTCGCGCAGATGGTGAAGGAATAAAGCGCACTCCGGAGCACGCGCGTCTTCAGGCCGCCATAGCGCCAGCGCTGAAATGATCGACATAGCGGGCGTCAATGCGCGCCACCGGCACGATGACCAAAACGTCCGTCGTACCAAACTGACGATCGACCACAGCGCCGTCGCCGAAATAGGCGCCGACGCGCAAATAGCCTTTCACCAAAGGCGGCAGAGCGGCCATCGCCCGGCGGGGCTCCGTCTGCGGACCGGAGGTCAATTCCGCACGCCGCGCGGGCAAAGCGCAGGCGCGCCATTCATCTGGCGCCGCTGCGTGATCGCGCAGGAACGTGAGAGCGCCGACGTGCTGGCCCGCATCGGCGCCGGGCAGAGAGGCGCAGCCGATCATCACGTCGCAGGAGTGATGGCTCGCATAGATCCACAAGCCGCGCCAGAGCAATTCCAGCACGCGTTTGCCACGATGTTCAAGCGCAACGCATGAGCGGCCCAATTCCAGAAAACGCTTTTCCGGATGGCGCGCCAACAGCGGCGCGATCTCGAATTCCTGTGCGCTGTAGAAGCCGCCGTTCGCCTGCGCGACCTCCTGCCGAAGCAGGCGATAGCAGCCCACGACCTTTCGCTTGGGCGAGGCGTGATCAATCACGACCAGATGATCGCAGATACGGTCAAAATCGCAGATGTCCCTGCGGCGCAGGCGCACATAGGGCTCTGGTATGGCGCCGCCCTCTTCAAAGAAGACGCGATAGCGCAATTTCTGCGCCTTTCGGATGTCCTTGCGCGACGTCGCCAGCTTCAGCTCAAGCGATCCGGCCCACGCCAGCGTCTCGGGGAGACCATGCAGATCGCGGACGCGGGTCTTTCTGCGCGCGAACGCGAGCATGATGCCGCCGCTGATTTGCACGCTTTCACTGAGGGTCAATTTCATCTCCCGCCACGCTTGATCTGGCGGCAGATAATCAGCGTTTGCGAACGGTTTTATGACAGGAAAGATGGCGCAGGCGTATTGAACTCAAAGTCAGCACGGCGCGGGTTCAGGATACGCGCCAGCGTGTTGGGTTCAAAGGGCTTGGTGAGAAAATCGTCGATGCCGGCCTCCAGACATGCGCGCCGGTCTTGCGCAAAGGCGTTGGCGCTGAGGGCGACAATGCGCACCCGCTCGGCGCCCGTAGCCGCCTCCGCTTCGCGAATCAGCCGCGCCGCCCCCAGGCCGTCGAGTTCAGGCATCCGCATATCCATCAAGATCGCGTCAATCGACGGGGCTTCGCCGCTGCGCGCCTGCATTGACGCAAGCACCGCCGCGCGCCCGTCGGCAACGTGGCTCACGCAGGCGCCAAGACTCTCAAGATGCTTGCGCGCGACCAGCGCATTGATCGGGTTATCCTCGGCCAGCAAGATGTGCATGCGCGCGAGCGGCGCCTCGCATTGCGCGGGCGCAAGGCTCTTTCCCCGCTCAAGCTGGCCGCGCTCCAGAATGCGCTCCCGCAGCGAGGCTTCGCGCACGGGTTTGACCAGCCAGCCATCCACAGACGCCAGCGCCTGGGCGCCCAGAGCCCGACGCTCGAACGGCGAAAACAGCGTGAGAACGCGCTCGACCCCGGCCATGCGCGCCAAAGCGGCGATTGCCTGGGCGCTCTGGGCCCCCAAGGCGCAATCGACGATGACTATTTTCGGAACGGGAGTTTGGGCCAGCGCAAGCCGCGCCTCCTCAACGTCTGCAGCGCAATGGGCCTGCGCGCGCTGATCGCGCAGACGCTGCGCGATGAACGGCAATTCGAAGGTCGATGCGCCCACCAGGAGCACGCTCTGGCCGCAAAGACGCTCTGGCGCAGACGGCTGGTCGTGCGCAGGACGCAGCGGACAGGTGAAAGCGAAAACGCTGCCTTTTGCCCCCGAGCGCGCCAGCGTCAACGATCCGCCAAGGCGCTGCGCCAGCCGCAGCGAGATCGCCAACCCCAACCCTGCGCCTTCGTGGCTGCGGGCGGAGCCGGAATCGGCCTGCTCGAAATCTTCAAAGATTGCAGCGCGCCTATCCTCCGGCACGCCCGGACCGGTGTCGGCGACCTCAATCAGGAGGTTTCCTTCAATCACGCGCACGCTGAGGCCGATGCCTCCAGCTTTGGTGAATTTGGCGGCATTGCCAGCCAAATTAAGCACGATCTGGCGGATGCGGGCGCCATCTCCCATCAGAATGCGCGGGACTTCGGGCGCGATATAGCTGGCGATCTCAAGGTTCTTGCCCTGAGCGCGCGGGGCGAGCAGCTCGGCCGCCCCCTCCACCAGGGCCACAATGTCGTAAGGCGCATCCTCCAGATCGAGGCGACCGGCCTCAACGCGCGACAGGTCGAGAATCTCGCCCAGCAAAGACACCAGCGCTGCGCCAGCGCCGCGGATCGCCTCTACATAAGCGCGCTGTTCCTGATCGAGCTGCCCCAGCCCCAGCAGGTCGGCCAGGCCGATGATCCCGCTGAGCGGCGTGCGAATCTCGTGACTGACCATCGCCAGAAACCGCGTCTTGGCCTCATTGGCCGCCTCAGCCTGCTGCAAATCACGCACCTGCGCAGTCAAGTCGGCATTCTTTGCGTGCAGATTGATGAGTTCGGCTTGTAGCTCGTCCATTGCGGGCGCCTTGTTCAAAACGCCGCCAGCTTGGACCTGACCTGTTGAGATAGCGTTGTGCTTCTAGCTCGCTTTGGAAGCAGATCGGCTTGACGCAGGCGCCCGCCCTCACCAATCTGCGCGCCAACCGGCGCTACGCCGGATTTTTGGAGAGACGCCCGATGAGCCTGCACCGCGACACGCCGCCGTTCCGCGCCGACCATGTGGGAAGCCTGCTGCGCCCGCCATCGCTGCTGGCCGCCCGCGAGCGCTTCCGCAAGGGCGAACTTTCGCGCGCCGAACTGACGAAACTGGAGGACGCAGCGATCACGGACGTGGTGCGCATGCAGGAAGACATCGGCTTGCAGGTCGTCACAGACGGCGAATTTCGCCGCACGCTGTGGCACTCCGATTTCCTGTTGTCGTTTGAAAACGTCGCTTCCGTGAAGACAGGCGCCAACGCCACGTTCCGCACGGCTGAGGGCGACATCCAGCGCCCGCTGTCGGCGTTCCACATCACCGGCAAACTGTCCCGCCCGAAAAAGATTTTTGTCGACCATTTCGCCTATGTGAAATCGGTCGCGCGCAAGACCCCCAAGCAAACGATTCCCTCACCCTCGATCCTGCATTTCCGCGCCGGCCGCGGCGGCGTCGATGCCGCCGCCTATCCGCGCATGGAGGATTTTTACGCCGATCTTTCGCGCATTTACGCAGAAGAGATCGCAGATCTGGCCGATGCGGGGTGCCGTTATTTGCAAATCGACGAGACCAATTTCGCCTATCTCTGCGATCCCGCAATGCGGGCGGAGGCGCAGGCCATTGGCGAAGACCCCGACAAGTTGCCGCAGACCTATGCGAAGATCATCAACGACGCACTGGCGGCCGCGCCAGCCGACATGACGAAGGCGATCCATTTGTGCAGAGGCAATTTTGAAGGCGCCTGGGTGGCCGAAGGCGGCTACGAGCCGGTGGCCGACGCCTTGTTTAACGCCATCAACGTCGACGCCTATTTTCTGGAATATGACAGCTCGCGCGCGGGCGATTTCAGGCCGCTGCGCTTTGTGCCTGCAGGCAAAACCGTCGTACTGGGCCTCGTCACCACCAAGTCGGGCGTGCTGGAGACGAAGGACGATCTCAAGCGCCGCATCGAGGAAGCAGCGAAATTCTGCCCGCTGGAGCGGCTGGCTTTATCGCCGCAATGCGGTTTCGCCAGCGGCGAACGCGGCAACAAGCTCTCGGTCGCAGAAGAAATGGACAAGCTGCGGCTGGTCGTCGAAGTCGCGCAAGAGGTGTGGGGCTGAGCGAGCTGCGGGAGCAGTCATTGCGGCGCCTCACGCGGCTTGCGACTGGTTGAGGCCTCTGGCGCGATAGCCCAGAGCCTCGGCCAGATGCTGGCGGCCGATGTTTTCGGCGCCTTCAAGATCGGCCAATGTGCGGGCCAGTTTCAGCACGCGGTGAAACCCGCGCGCCGTCAATCGCAAGCGGTCAGAGGCATCGCGCAGCAAAGCTGCGGCCGCTGCGTCGAGCGGCGCTATCGTCTCAAGCACATTGGGCGGGGCGGCTGAATTGCACGCGATATGCGGCAGCCCCATGCTGGCGAAGCGACGCGTTTGAATGTCGCGCGCCCGCGCCACGCGGGCGCCGACTTCCGCTGAGCCTTCCGTTGGCGGCGGCAGTATCAAATCCGACGCGCTGACGGCGGGCACGTTGATAGACAGATCGAAACGATCCAGCATCGGGCCCGAGACGCGGCCCTGATAATTGGCGATGCAACGCTCATTCGGCATCCGCGCGCACGAAAAACCCGGATCGTCAGCATGCCCGCAGCGGCACGGGTTCATGGCCGCCACCAATTGGAAGCGGGCCGGATAGACCACCCGGTGATGCACGCGGGCGATGGCGATCTCGCCCGTCTCCATCGGCTGACGCAGCGAATCGAGCGCCTGCGCCTGAAATTCGGGCAGTTCATCCAGAAACAGCACGCCGTTATGGGCCAAAGACGCTTCGCCGGGTCGGGCGTTGGCGCCGCCGCCCACCAGCGCCGCCATGGAGGCGGAATGGTGCGGCGCACGGAACGGGCGCCGGTCCGTCAATTCCCCTCCCGCCAGCGCGCCCGCGACCGAATGGATCATCGACACTTCCAGCAATTCGCGCGGCGACAACGGCGGCAGGATCGAGGGCAGGCGCGCCGCCAGCATGGATTTTCCCGACCCAGGCGGGCCGCTCATCAGCAGATTATGGCCCCCGGCCGCCGCCACTTCGAGCGCGCGCTTGGCGCTCTCCTGGCCCTTGATTTCGCGCAAATCGGGATAGCTCGCCCCTCGCGCGCGAATGGCGGGCGCGGGGCGCGACATGACTTGCGTGCCACGAAAATGATTGGCCAGCTGAATGAGCGAGCGGGGCGCCAGAATCTCGATGTCGCTTGAGGCCCAGGCCGCTTCCGGCCCGCAAGCTTCGGGACAGATCAGGCCATGGCCGCGCGAATTGGCGCTGACGGCGGCGGGCAAGACGCCAGCGACCGCCGTGATGGTGCCATCAAGCGCAAGCTCGCCCAAAATTGTAAAACCAGCCAGCGCGTCGGCGGGAATGGCGCCAATCGCGGCCATGACGGCGAGCGCAATCGGCAGATCGTAATGGCTGCCCTCCTTGGGCATGTCGGCTGGCGCAAGGTTCACGGTGATGCGACGTGCGGGCAAAGCAAGCCCCGAAGCATTCAATGCGGCGCGCACCCGCTCTCGCGATTCGCCCACCGCCTTGTCGGCCAATCCCACGACGGCGAATGCGACGGCGCCATTGGATAATTGCACCTGCACGTCAACGGGCCGGGCCTCAACGCCCTCAAACGCTATCGTCTCGACCCGCACGACCATGGCCAGCTCCCCGAACAGGCCTGAAGCCTAGCTCATGCCTCGGCGTCACGCAAGAACGTTTGGGGAACAGAGGCTATTTTTGCGCAAGCTCCCGCTGCATCAGCACGGAATCGAGCGAGCGTCCGAATTTCAGTCCGACGTTGCGCAATATCCCGACATGACGAAAGCCAAGCGACGCATGCAGGCCGATGGAGCCTGCGTTTGCGCTGTCGCCGATGATCGCCACCATTTGCCGATAGCCCTGCGCTGCGCAGCGGGCGATGACGCTTGTGAGCAAGGCGCGACCCAGGCCGCAGCCCGCAGCATCGGGCGCCACATAAACTGCGTCTTCAAGCGTGAAGCGATAGGCGAATCGCTCGTGATAGGGGCGCGCGTAGGAATAGCCCGCAACGACCCCGTCCACCTCCGCGACCAACCACGGCAAACTGCGCGTTGCAATTGCGCGCCAGCGTTCAATCATGATCTCGACGCCCGGCGGCTCTTCCTCGAACGAACCTGTTCCCGTGCGTACATGATGAGCGTAGATGGCCGCGATGGCGGGAAAATCTTCGGGCGCTGCGTCGCGCAACAGCATCATGTGCCTCTTGGTTTGGCGCGCGTGGTCGGCGCTGAATTGGCCGGATCGTCTGGCCAGAGATGACGCGGATAGCGGCCTTTCATATCGGATTTCACCGCCGCCCACGAGCCGCGCCAGAAGCCGGGCAGATCGCGGGTGATTTGCATCGGGCGATGGGCCGGGGACAACAGATGCAGCGTCAACGGAACGCGCCCGCGCGCAAGGCTTGGATGCGCGCTGAGGCCATAGAGTTCCTGCACGCGCACAGCCAGAACCGGCGCGCCGTCGGATTCATAATCAATCGCGATCTGCGAGCCCGTGGGCGCCTCGAAATGCGTTGGCGCCTCAACGTCAAGCCGTCGCTGCAAATCCCATGGCAGCAAGGCGCGCAAGGCTTGCTCAAGATCGTCGGGAGCAATGGCGGCAAGCGACGAACGCCCTTCGATACAGGGCGCAAGCCAATCGCCGACGTTTGCAGCAAGAGCGTCGTCGGACAGATCGGGCCAGTCTTCTTCGCCCCCATTGCGACGCAAGAAGCACACGCGGTCCCGCCATTGCTTCTGCGCCTTCGTCCACGGCAGGCGCGAAAGTCCCTGCGCCCCAAGCCCTTCCGCCAATACGCGCGCGGCCTCCGGTCCCTTGGCGGGCAAGGGCTGCGAGGCAAGCGTCAAGGCGCCGAGCTTGCGCACGCGGCGCGCTTTCACGCTTGCATCGCTGCGCTCAAACGTAATTTCGTCGCGCGCTTCAATAGCTGCGCCCGCGCAGGCTTCGATCTCGTCGAGAGAAATCGCGGCTGCAGATACGATGCGCGCGGCGCCGGCGCGTCCGGTTAGATCGGCCACGACGATGTAAGATTCGCGCGCCAAAGCGCGATGGGGCTCAACGGCGCCAGCGCGTCCGTTGACCATCAGAAATTCGCCGGCGCCGCCGCGCGCTTTGGCGATGCGGTCGGGCCAGGCGAGCGCCAGCAGACGACCGCATTCGGATACATCGTCATCGCTGAATTGAACGGCGTCGCTGGCGCGCGCCGCCATGCGGCTCCAGCCGTCAGCCATCGCGCGCGCGGCCTTTGCGCGCTCGGAGCGCTCCGAGCGCATGCGGCGCACGCGCTCGGCCAGATCAACGTCGTCGCCGCCAAGGCCGCGCTCTGAGGCCACCGCTGCAAGATCGGCCGCCAATTTCGCCAAGCCCAAATCGGCGGCGCCCGTCACCATGCGCGCAAGACGCGGCGGCAAAGGCAAGGCGCGCAGCTTGCGTCCCTGATGTGTGATGGCGCCTTCCTCGTCCAGTGCGCCGATGCGCGTCAGCAAAGCGCGGGCCTCGTTGAGTGCGCCAGCAGGCGGCGGATCGAGCCAGCTCAGGCTTGCAGGCTCGCGCGCGCCCCATTGCGCGCAATCAAGCAACAGACCTGACAGATCTGCGGAGAGAATTTCCGGATTGGCGTAAGCCTGCAAGGCGCCATTGCCCGCCTCTTCCCACAGCCGGTAGCAAACGCCGGGCTGCGTGCGGCCAGCGCGCCCGCGACGCTGATCGGCGGCGGCGCGCGAGACGCGCACGGTTTCAAGCCGGGTTACGCCCACGTCAGGCTCGTAACGAGGCGCGCGCACGAGGCCGCAATCAACCACCACGCGCACGCCCTCAATCGTAATCGAAGTTTCCGCGATTGAAGTGGCGAGCACGATTTTGCGACGCCCCGGCGGCGCGGGCGACACGGCTTTGTCCTGCGCCCCGCGCTCCATCGCGCCAAAGAGCGGCGCGATGTCGACATCTGGCATACGCACGCGCTCATGCAGGCGCTCGGCCGTGCGCAGAATTTCACCCTGGCCGGGAAGAAAGGCGAGGACAGAACCGCTCTCCTGCTCCAGCGCGCGCATGATGGCGCGGGTCGCCGCCTCCACGACGTCGAGGCTGGAATCCCGGCCCAGATAGACTGTATCCACAGGAAAAGCGCGACCTTCACTGGCGATGACCGGCGCGTTCTCCATCAAAGCGGACACGCGGGCGCCGTCGAGCGTCGCGGACATGACCAGCAGGCGCAGATCCTCGCGTAGTCCCGCTTGCGCGTCGAGCGCAAGCGCAAGTCCAAGGTCGGCGTCGAGCGAGCGCTCGTGGAATTCGTCAAACAGCACGGCGCTGACGCCCTCAAGCGCCGGATCGTCGAGAATCATCCGCGTAAATACGCCCTCGGTGATGACCTCGATGCGGGTGCGGGCGGAAGTTTTCGATTCCATGCGCACCCGCAGCCCGACGCGCTCGCCCACCCGCTCGCCGAGTGTGGCGGCCATCCGATCGGCTGCGGCGCGTGCGGCAAGGCGCCTTGGCTCCAGAACGAGAATGCGGCCGCCATTCATGAAACTCGCGCCCAGCAACGCCAGCGGAACCCGCGTGGTTTTGCCCGCACCGGGCGGCGCAACAAGGATCGCGCGCGGATTTTGTGCAAGCGCTTCCGTAATTTGAGGTAGAACCTCGTCTATTGGCAGGGCCGTGCCGAATATGCCGTCGAATGTCATGGACAGTGTGATGGCAGCGCGCGCTCCACCCTGCAACACCTGTCGCCTGAAGCGCCGATTTGTGGGAACGCTTCAGACGCGCTATACGCCGCTGCCTGCGGGGGCCGGGCCAGGGCCGTATCGCAGGGGTCCGCGTTGCGGCCGAAACTGGATTCCACAAGGCCTTGTCATGCTGATGGATCCCTCCACACAATCGCCGTCCCAGGCGCAGCCGGCGCCCTCAAGCGCCCATAGCGGCGGCTCAAGCCTCGCCTCCCTCGCCTTCGCCTCGGTGGGCGTCGTTTATGGCGACATTGGAACCAGCCCGCTTTACGCGCTGCGCGAATCGCTTGTCCACGCCACGCAGGGCGGCAAGGTGCTGGCCGCAGACGTGATTGGCGTCGTCTCCATGCTGATCTGGGCGCTGTTCCTCGTCGTCACGCTCAAATATGTGATCTTCGTTCTGCGCGCAGACAATCGGGGCGAAGGCGGAACGCTGGCGCTGATGGCGCTGGCGCAGAAAGCCTTCGGACGCCGCAGCACCGTTATCTTTGTGCTGGGCATTGTGGGCGCTGCCCTGTTCACGGGCGACGCGATCATTACCCCGGCGATTTCGGTGTTGTCGGCGGTTGAAGGGCTGAAGCTCGTCACGCCGCTGTTTGAGCCTTACGTGGTCGCAATCACGATCGGAATTTTGCTGACGCTGTTTGCCGTGCAGGCCAGCGGCACTGCGCGGGTCTCGACATGGTTCAGCCCCATCATGCTGGTGTGGTTTGGCGCAATCTCGGTTCTGGGCGTGCTGCATATCGGCGACGCGCCGGAAATTCTGTCTGCGTTCAACCCGTACAACGCGCTCAAGTTCCTGCTGGCCCATGGCATGATCAGCTTCGTTGTGATGGGCAGCGTGTTTCTGGCCGTTACGGGCGCCGAGGCGCTTTACGCTGACATGGGTCATTTTGGCCGCAAGCCTATTCAGGCCGCGTGGATCTTTCTCGTTTTCCCGGCGCTGGTGCTGAACTATCTGGGCCAGGGCGCGCTTATCATCGCCGAACCTGACGCGATCTCGAATCCGTTCTATCTGATGGCGCCGGACTGGGCGCTGCTGCCGCTGGTCTTGCTGGCGACGCTGGCCACCGTCATCGCCAGCCAGGCCGTCATAACCGGCGCCTATTCGCTGGCGCGTCAGGCGATCCAGCTTGGCCTGCTGCCCCGGCTTGAAATCCAGCACACGTCGGACACGCAGGAAGGTCAGATCTTCATGCCCCGCGTGAACCGCCTGCTGCTGGTTGGCGTGCTGCTGCTGGTGCTGATGTTCCGCTCCTCAAGCAGCCTGGCCTCCGCCTATGGCATCGCCGTCACCGCCTCAATGGTGGTGGATTCTTGCCTGCTGTTCTTCATTGCCTGGCGCATGTGGGGCTGGAACGCCTGGGGAGCGGGCGCGTTCGTCAGCGGGTTCCTCGTAATTGAACTGGCGTTCTTCTCGTCGAACCTCCTGAAGCTGTTCGACGGCGGCTATGTGCCGGTGCTGATCGGCGCCACAATGATTGCGATCATGTGGACGTGGAATCGCGGCACGCGGATGCTGGAGCAAAAGACCCACAGGGATTCCATTCCCACCCGCGATCTCATCCGCATGCTGGAGAAATCAAAGCCGACGCGGGTGCATGGGACAGCCATTTTCCTGACCGGCGACCCCGAAGTGGCGCCCGCCGCCTTGATGCACAACCTCAAGCACAACAAGGTGCTGCATGAGCGCGTGATGATCGTATGCGTACGCACTGAAGACATGCCTCGCGTTGCAGAGGCCTCGCGCTGCGAGACAGAAAAACTGTCGGACGATTTCACGCGCATCACGCTGCATTACGGCTTCATGGAAAGTCCGCGCGTACCGGTCGCCCTGGCCTCGCTGCGCAAGGCGGGGCTAAAGTTCGACATTATGACGACCTCGTTCTTCCTTGGTCGCCGCACGCTAAAGGCCTCGCCCACGTCGGGCATGCCAAACTGGCAAGACCAGCTCTTCGTTATGCTGTCCAAGCAATCGACGAATGCGACGGACTTCTTCTCGATCCCTTCCGACAGAGTGGTCGAGCTGGGTGCGCAGGTCGCGATTTAGGCGCTCATGCAAGAGCCATGATGCGTCATGCCTGACGTGCTGCGGTCGCCTGATCGCCTGCGCCCCGACCTTTGATGCCGGGAAGAGGGCAGGAGCGCGGGCGCTTCACACCAGCCTCAGAGACGCTTCGCCGATGCCCTCAAGCGAAGCCTCGATAAGGGCTGCGCGATCCATGGGCACGGGCTCGTTCAAAGTGCCAAGCGTCAGGAATTGACCGGCCCGCAGACCGCCAAGCTGGTCAGCCTGGGCGTTGGCCCACGCCACCAGCGGGATCAACGGATCGCCGTCCGAATGGCCCCCCTGCCTGTCGTTGTAAACCGTACCGTCAACCGCGAGACGACAGCGCAGCCGTGACAAATCGAGCCCGCGAAAAGCGCCCGTGACCGCGCCAATGGCGTAGGCGCCATTACTGAAAGAATCGGCCAGCTTGCTGATGAAATCAGCGTCAGCCACATTCGCAAAGCGGCTCACGATCAGCTCAACGCCGACAAACGCGTCGCTGATTGAATCAAGAATATCGTCGCGAGTGTAGGGCTCCGCGCGGACAGGCAGATCGCGCCCAAACCGCACGCCAAGCTCGGCCTCGATCTTGACCGGGTATCCGGGCGCCAGGACGTGGGCGCCCCCGCTCTCGCGCATATCGCAATCGAAAATCGGTGCGGCCCAGGGGGTGGGCGAGAGGATGGACGAGGAGGCTGGCAAAGGCGCAAAGCCGACCTTCCAGCCCGCTATTTTGGCGCCCAGCTCCTGGGCCACTTGCGCCTGAACGCGATAAGCGGCGGCCATATCGGGCGCAGCCAAAGCCGGCTCAAAGGCAAAGGGCATGCGTGTGCGGCGCGCCTGCGCAATCCGGGCGGCCAGAGGAGAAATCGACATGGGAAGCTCCGCGAGGTCGCAGGAAATGATGCGGCTGCAAGGGTCGCCGGATGGGGCTTTCGTGTCAATCTGGGTCGCAATTTCCAAGACAATTGGGACAGATGCGAGGCAGACGCCCCTGGGCCATTGATCCCGGCGCAAATATCGGGCATAGACCTCTCACGTTCGGCCGAGGGCTCGACCCCGCTGACTTACCGTTATTTCGCCAACACTTCCGGGGACGAGAGATGAAGGTCCGTAATTCTTTGAAGTCGCTCCGCAACCGCCATCGCGACAACCAGCTGGTTCGTCGCAAGGGTCGCGTTTACATCATCAACAAAGTCCAGAAGCGCTTCAAGGCGCGTCAGGGCTGATTTGATATCTGTTTGCGCAGATGAAAAAACCCCGGCCGCTTGGCCGGGGTTTTTTCATCTGCGCAGATTTCAACCGCACTTTGACGCAAGGCACTGACGCGATTAAAGTCGCGGTCATGAAAGCGTCCGGCGCCCCATCACTTAAACCAGCTCTTAAACCAGCTCTTGCAGCCGCTCTTGCAGCCGCTCTTGCAGCCGCTCTTGCAGCAACACTTGCCATCGGCGCGGCCAGCCTTGTCCCATCGGCTGCCGCTTTCGCCCAGTCGGGCCAAAACAGCCCGCGGGCGAGCGTCAGCATTCCTCTCAAGCCCCCTGTCGACGAGAGCGCCGCCGCGAGGCGTGTGTTGGATGAATTGTTCGACCGGCTCGCCAAAGCGCAGGACGTCGAGGAAGGCGCAGGAATCGCCGGCGCCATTCAGCGCGTCTGGCTGCGCTCGGGCTCTGACACCGCCGACCTGCTAATGGCCAGGGCGCGGAGCATGGTGAACAAAAAGGATGCTGCCGTCGCGCTTGAAATCCTTGATCGGCTCGTGGCTCTGGAGCCCGAATGGAGCGAGGCTTGGCGCCTGCGCGCAAACGCGCGTTTTTTGAGCGCGGACAAGGCCGGCGCGGTGGAAGATCTGGCGCGCACGCTGACCATTGAGCCCCGACATTTCATCGCGCTGGCGGATCTGGGCTCGGTCCTTTACGCGTCCGGGTTCAACAAGCGGGCGCTTGAAGTCTTGCGCCGGGCGCTTGAGGTTCATCCCCGGCAACCGGACGCACAGGCTCTGGCGGACCAGCTTTCGCTCAGCGTGGATGGTCGCGGAATCTAGGCTCATAGTTAAGTCTTAGTAACTGAATTAACTAGGAAATCGACTATAAGATTGCCTCTTGTGGGGGTTCGCTCCTATTGTGATTGAGCGTTTCGTTCGAGAGGCCGGATCATGTACAGTTCAACGACAAGCGGCGTGAAGGTTGAGGTAAGTCCCCAATATCAGGAAGACCGTTCGCGACCGGACAAGAAGTATTTTTACTGGTCGTTCGACATCACCATCCACAATCTCGGCGACGTGAAAATTTATCTCACCTCGCGCCATTGGATCGTGCACGACGAAAACGAAAAGCTCTACGAAATCCACGGCTCCGGCGTTAACGGCTCGCAGCCGCTCATCAAGGCCAAGGAATCCTTCACCCATGCGTCAGGCTGCCCGCTGGCGACCCCATCGGGGCGTATGCGCGGCATCCTTCGATTTCTCGACCAGGACCGCATCGCGTTTGACGTGCGGGTGCCGGAATTCCCGTTCACCAACCCAAATGCCGCGCTGACAGGCTGACGCCACGCAAAAGCCCGACGCCTTTGTTAAACACGCATCCTCGGGCGACACACAGGCTAAACAGGTTTGCAAAGGCGCAGCGCGATGAAAGCTGGATTGGTCGTTATCGGGGCCTTGACCCTGTCAGGTTGCGCCAGTCTGGGCGGCCCAAGCCCGGTATCGCGTCCCGACGTCGTGGAGCAGGTGAACATATTGCGTCAGAGCGCCGGCCTCCAGCCTGTGCGCGTGGCGTCGCTGGGCGTGACGCGGGACCGCGCCAGCTCCGCCTGGCCGCACCGCAACGGCGACCTGGCCGCTGGCCATAAAGGCTTCAGCGGCGACGTCATCGCCGCCGATATGCCGGGAGCCTGGGCGGGCGAGAACCTGTACCGGGGGCCAAGCCGGTCTTCCGGACAGGAGGTCGTGGAGACATGGAGCGCGAGCATGCGCCACAAGGCGATTATGCTCCACCGTGGCGCACAGGTCTGCTCAGCCGCCAGCGTCGCCGACGAGCGTCTGGCCGTCGTCGCCCTGACCTGCGGCGGAGAGCCATGAATTCGGGCAAGCGCGCTCTTGAAACAACTCGCCAAGGTCAAGCGCTGGGTGGACGGCTGGTTTTGATTTTCAAAATGGTGATGGGCGCGACAGGGATCCAACCTGTGACCCCTTCCATATCAAGGAAGTGCTCTCCCGCTGAGCTACGCGCCCGGTCCAACAACCAGTATCGGCTATTAACGCTTTCTTTCAATCTGTTACGTGGTCTTACTGTAAGGCCGTTTGATGCTGCGAGATAGCCTCTAATTGCATCTTTCCAGCGCGCAGTGTGACACCAGTGTGACAGAATTGAGCCAGTATCTGTGAGGGCTCCTTTTTGCTCAGCTTCATCAAAAACAGAGCCAAGGACTGCAACAAGAGGTGCACCATGTCTGACCGTGAGAAGCCTAGTCCCAAACCGACTGAACAACCCATTCCGCCTAAGCCAAAAGACCGTGAGCGTTGATGCTGGTTGGTTGATTAGGCTTGTCTCATGCTGACTAAATTGCCGATAAAAATCTGAGACACCTTACTATAATCGCTGGTCGCTCAGTTTCCCCCTATGCGGGGCTGGGTTCGCCAAGATCACATGGGTCAGCGCTGGTCGCCTATGATGGCTGGTCTTTCAACATCCGGTAGACGCTCGCCCTACCAATACCCAGCATCCCTGCGATCTCTGACGCACCCTTGCCAGCTTTGCGGAGGGTCAGCACTTCGTCCGCCTTTGCTCTGGCAGTAGCAGCTCTGCCTTTGTACTTGTGGTCTGCCCCCTGAAAAGTGGTCCTCCCTGAAGTATGGCTTTTGAGCCTGATGGAGGAACGTGGAATGCCTAGGAAGAAACACAAGGCGGAAGAAATTGTAGCCAAGCTTCGGCAGGTTGACGTTCTCACAGCACAGGGTCGGCCAGT
>CANJPM010000037.1 GCA_947476075.1 Beijerinckiaceae bacterium | reverse complement strand
GAGGGCGGCGCCGGCCTGCGCCCGCCCATCGAGACGCCAATCCATGGCGAGATCTATCGCGCGCGCCCTGACGTTCATTCGGTGTTGCATTCGCATATGGAGCTTGCGATTGCCTTTACGCTGATGGAGGGCGTGCAGCTGTCGCTGATGCGTGCGCGCGCCGTGCGCTGGGAGAGCGGCATCCCCATGCATCCTGATCCCAGCCACATCAAGCTGAAGTCGCAAGGCGAGGCGCTCGCGCGCGATCTGGGACCACATCACGCCGCATTGATGCGCGCGCATGGTCTGGTGTTGACCGCAGAATCCGTGCCAGCCGTTCTGGTCGACGCCGTGCACTTCGACGAGAACGCGCGCGCGCACATGCAAGCCTTGCAGGCGGGAAAGAACCCGCTGCCGTTGACGCCAGCCGAGATCGTGCAGATCAACAAGCACGAGGTGCGCGATTTTCATATCGGCAAGCTGTGGGCTTATTATTTGAACAAGGGACGAAAGGCTGGCGTGCTTGGGGGAGTGGGCGAGTAGGCAGTAGGGAGAATCCCTCAACCGTCGTTTGCTGACGCAAACGCCACCTTCTCCCGCAAGCGGGAGAAGGAAAGAAGAGGCGCCCTTCCTTTCCCTTCTCCCGCTTGCGGGAGAAGGTGGCATGCGGAGCATGACGGATGAGGGGGGCTTCTACTGCCTACTACCTACTTTTTGTTTTCCAACGCCTGCGCCATTTTTGCGCGGCCCGGCGCTACGAACACAAGAACAGCCAGGCACAGGGTTGCGGCCAGGGCGAACGATATTTGCAGGCCGTAATGATCGGCCATCAAGCCGATTGCGAGTGCGCCGAAGGCAGGCGTGCCGCGAAAAATCAGCAGGTAAAGCGCCATCACCCGGCCGCGCATGCGATCCTCGACCGCAAATTGCATCAACGCCTGTATCGAGGTTGACATGACATTGATGGCAAAGCCGATCATGACGCCAAACACGACGCCGACCATAAGATTTTCGGTGGCGACAAATCCCAGCGCGGCAAGAGCCGTTCCCAGATAGCCCAGCATGGAGACCCTGGTGAGTCCAGACAGCGCGCCGCGCGAGGCGATGTAGACGGCGCCGCTCATAGCGCCCAAACCGAACGCCGACGTGAGCCATGCGAGGCCCTGCGCGCCGGAATTGAATACGCCGCCGGCAAAGCCCGGCAGCATGTCCTGCAATGGTCGCACCGAGAGCGAAGCAAAGATCAGCATCACGAGAATGGGCCGCAGGCCCGGATGGTTGAAAGCGTAACGCATGCCTTCGGCCACGTCGGAAAACAGCGCGCCGCGCTTGACGTTGCTGCGATCGGGCGGCGGCAGGCGCAGGAACGTCAGCGCAGTCAGGCAGATTGTCGAGCCTACAACGTGTGCGATAAAGGCGCCGGCGACGCCCCAGACTGGAATGACGAACGCGGCTATGGCGGGGCCAATGAAACGGTTGGAATGATAGGACGCCGAATCCAGCGCGATCGCCGAAGGAAAGTCGATGCGCGGCACTGTTGCTGGAATGATCGACTGACGTGCGGTTGAGTGGAATGGATAGATCACGCCCGCCAGAATTGTGAGGCCAAACAATATTTCAATCGTCATCCAGCCCATGTGAGTAAAGAGCGCCATCAGCGCCGCCTGAATCAGAAGGCCTGCTTGCGCCAGCCGAATGAGCGGCAGCGGATTGACGCGATCCGTCCAGGCGCCGGCTATAGGCGCCAGCACCAGCATCGGCGCCAGATCGGCGGCGGCTATAATTCCCAGCCATACTGGCGAGCCTGACAGCTCCCACGCCAGCCAGCCCGCGCCGACGCGCTGCATCCAGCCGGTGGCGTAATTGGAGAACAACCCCCCTTCGAAGATCGCATAATTGCGATGCGACAGGCATCGCAGGATCGGCGGCTTCGTGGAGGCTTGCATCAGGCGGGCGCATCCTTGTCAGGAGAATGCATCCCTCCGCCTTGACGCGGGGAGGGATGCGCAGCGTTTTTACAAATCCAGAGTTGCGGGCGCGAACAATTCATCTACGCCCACAAGGCGGTCGGTGAGCCCTTGCTCGTAGACGTATTGCGCGATCGTCTCAATTACGTTGCGCGTGGAGCGCAGCCCATAGGATTTGGGGTCGGCGCCAAACATTTTGGCGGCGGCCGGCTCAACGAGGCCACATGAAATGTAATCCTTCATCGTCTTTTCGGCGATGCGCTCAACCTCATTCTTCGTGTTCATAAACGCATGATAGATGTTGACGCCCGCCCACGGATATTTCTCATGCAGCTCGCGCTTGATCACCATCGCGTGGTTGATGGGATAGATGCCGCTCTTGCGGAAATAGCGCGTTGATTCCGCCACCGGGTCGGGGAAGAGCGGGCGGCAGACTTCCGAAATGTCGGCGGTGCTGCGGTCCACGAGGTTGGGGACGTTGAGATAGAGCAGGGCGCCGTCCAGCTCGCCCTTCAACAGCATCTCGCCGATATTGGTGGACAGCGGAATCTGCTTGATGATGACGCCTTCTGGCGCCTGAAAGCCGGTTGAGCCGCCGTGACTTTTGTCGGGATTGCGTTCCATGTGCCATTCAATGTCGCGCGCATGGACGCCAAATTCATGCTGCAAAACGCCGCGTCCCCAGATCGCCGACGTCTGCTGATATTCGGGCACGCCAATGCGCTTGCCCTTCAGGTCAGCAGGCGAATTGATGCCCGCGTCGCGGCGCACCATGATGCGCGTATGGAAGAACATGCGGGCGGTGTAGATCGGCAGCGCCACAAAGCGATCATCGCCCTTGGAGACTGCAATCAGCAGCGACGAGATCGACATTTCCGAGACGTCGAATTCAGCGAATTTCAGCTGGCGCCAAAACATTTCTGACGGATGAACCACTGTCGGCATCAGCTTGATGCCCTGCGGTTGGTGACGTCCTTCAGCGATGGGACGTGTGCGCTCGTTTTCAGAGAGCGCGATCGAGAATTCGAGCGCGTGGGCCGTCATGTTGCCTCCCGTTTGAGATGATTGCGCCCGGCGCGCTTTTGCGGCCGGGCTTTGTTTTGAAGCGTAAGGCTTACCTTACCACTTGACGATGAGTTCTTGTCCAAATGCTACGCGCCAGTCTTCGTCGACTTTCATGAAGCCGTCATAGGGGCGCACGCTGCTTTGCGTTTTTGGGTCTACGCCGCGCGGAGGCTTGCCGTCGGCCACGTCCTGAATGGCTTCGAGCATGATGCGCCGCATGGCTACAATCGCCTTGTCGGACGTTCCAAGGTGTTCAAGCGAGCGATCGACGATCGGCCCCATGCCTTCCTGCAACGCCATGTCCTGGGTGTTGATGCCCTTGATGCCGGTGAAGGTTTTTGTCTTCTGCACCTGACGGTCGATGAAATAATCGTTCGACTTGTTGGCTTTCAGTTTGAACGTGCCTGGAATGATCTCGTGCGGCCCGCGACCATAGAATGTCTCGCGCTCGATGACGTTCTCCTCAGAGAATTTGGCGTTCTCGTCGAAGGCGCAGGCCCAATTGTAGACATGCGTCGTGGTGTCGTCGATGGGCACCCAGATGTGGCCGTTCAATTCTGGAAACTCGCGCCTCTCGC
Organism: Beijerinckiaceae bacterium; assembly: GCA_947476075.1. Taxonomy (GTDB): domain Bacteria; phylum Pseudomonadota; class Alphaproteobacteria; order Rhizobiales; family Beijerinckiaceae; genus Terripilifer. The sequence goes on along the minus strand of CANJPM010000037.1, from coordinate 16,603 downwards.
CGCTGAACATATGAATGCCGCCGCGAAATTGCTGGAAGGGCATTGCAAAATGATAGATGCGAACATAGGCGCGTCCATCTCCCAGATTGCGGTGCGAAGTGTAGTAATAACCGTAATCGGTGCGCTCCACATCAAGACGCGGCGAGCGGTCGCGCTGGCGCATTTCGTTCTTGTCGCCGAGCTTGTTGTTGTGCGCGAAGGAGGAATGGGCGGTGTCGAGGCCGCCTTCCATCGCTTGCAGGTAATTGCAATCTTCAAACGTCTTGGAGACGTGGCGGTGGGTGGAGGGCGCGCGCGTCCATTCGTAATCGGGCGCAGGAGGCTGCTTGTCCTTCGGACCCATATAGGTCCAGATCAGGCCGCCCATTTCGACGCACGGATAGGCTTTGATCTTGACGCGGGCCTGCAAGGGCGTGCCGGCCGGCTCGGAGGGCATGTCGACGCAATCGCCGTTCCGGTCGAACTTCCAGCCGTGATAGACGCAGCGCATGCCGCATTCCTCGTTGCGGCCAAAGAACATCGGCGCCCGGCGGTGCGGGCAATAGGCGTCGATCAGGCCCACATCCCCGTTGCTGTCGCGATAGGCGAGCAGGTCTTCGCCCAGGAGGCGCACGCGCAGAGGCTCGCCATCGGGCTCGGGCAATTCGCTGGCCATGCAGGCGGGGATCCAATAGGCGCGAAACAGGGCTCCGCCGGGCGTGCCCGGGCCTACGCGCGTGATTTTCTCATTGTCTTCGGATTTTAGCATCGCGCGGCCTCCCTTAAGTTGCGCCGGTGGTTTCTTGTCGAACAAGCAGAGCGCGGAATGCGTAACGCTGACAGACTCGCTGTTGCGGAGCGCAGACCGGACTCATCCTTCAGCAATTGATAAACCTGTTGGCGACGGAGCGCCATAGCGCCTCGCCGAGCGGGCGCGTTTCCTCTAAGGTGCGTCGATTCTTGCTGTTGGCCGCTCAACAAGCCAAAGCGTGATTGGGAGATTGTGCATGCTCAGATGGTCCATCGCGACGGTCACGATGGGGGGCACGCTGGAGGCCAAGCTTGCGGCCGCAGCCAGAGCCGGTTTCCGGGCCGTCGAGATTTTTGAAAACGATCTCACCTTTTTCTCCGGCAAGCCGCGCGACGTGCGCACGCGGGCGCAGGATTTGGGCCTCGACATCGTCGCGCTTCAGCCGATGCGCGATTTTGAGGGCATGCCTGAGCCGATGCGCGCCCGCAATTTCGAACGTGCGCAACGCAAGCTCGACTTGATGGAGGAGCTTGGCGCCAACCTGTTGTGCATTTGCTCCAACGTCCACGAGGATGCGTTGGGCGAAGTTGAGCGGGCCGCCCATGACCTTGCCGAATTGGCAGATATGGCCGCCTTGCGCGGCTATCGCATCGGCTATGAGGCGATGGCGTGGGGCCGGCACGTCAAGGACTGGATGCAGGCGTGGGACATTGTGCGCACCGCTGATCGTCCCAATCTCGGACTTGTGCTCGATTCCTATCATATCTGCGTGCGCAACAATCCTATTGCGCCGCTGGCCGATTTGCCCGCCGACAAGATCGCGCTGGTGCAGATCGCCGACGCCCCCGCGATCCTGATGGACCCGATGTCGCTGTCGCGCCACCATCGCTGCTTTCCAGGGCAGGGCGATTATCCGCTCGATGATTTTCTTGAGGCAACGATCAAGTCTGGTTATCGCGGGCCGCTGTCGCTGGAAGTGTTCAACGACCAGTTTCGAGGCGCCCCCGCCAGCGCCATTGCGCTGGACGGCATGCGCTCGCTGCAAGCGGCAGGCGAGCGGCTCGATGCGCGGCTGGCGAAGGCCGGGGCGGCGCCGACGCAGATCAGCGCGCCGCTGCCCAAGGCGCCTGTCATCTCTGGTATTGAGTTTATCGAGTTTGTCACCAGCACGGCGGAATCGCCGCGTCTCGTGACGTTGCTGGAGGGGCTGGGCTTTGCCCGCGTGGCGCGTCATCGCTCGAAGGACGTCGATCTTTATCGCCAGAATGATCTCAACATCGTGCTCAATCGCGAGCAGGAGGGGTTTGCCCATTCGTTCTATCTCGTGCACGGCACGTCGGTCAGCGCGATGGCGTTGCGCTTCGACGACCCCAGGCGCGCGCTGGAGCGGGCCAATGCGCTTGGCGCGCCGACCTATCATGGCCGCGTGGGGCCGGGCGAGGCGGTGATTCCGGCGGTGGCGGGCGTTGAAAACAGTCTGATTTATTTCATGAGCGAACGTCTCAAAGACGGCGGCGCGCCGAGCAATTGGGATCGCGATTTCGTGTTCGTGGAGGAGCGGGCGCCCAACGGGCCGCTGGCCACCATCGATCATATGTCGAACGTGGTGCGCAGATCCGAGTTCCTGTCATGGGTCACGTTCTATAAATCGGTTCTTGGCTTTGTGGACGAGCCGCAGGTGGAGCTGGCCGATCCTTATGGAGCGTTCTACAGCCGCGTGATCGGATCGCCCGACAAAAGCGTGCGCATTCCCATCAACATCGGCGACGGGGGGGCTACGGCGGCGGCGCGTTTCCTTGAGACGTTCGGCGGCGGGGGCGTGCAGCAGATCGCCTTTGCGACAAAAGATTTGTTCGCCTTTGTTGAGAAGGCGCGCGCCTCTGGCGTGAAGTTTTTGTCGATCCCCAATAATTATTATGAGGATCTGGGCGCCCGCTATGATCTGGAGCCGGAACTGATCGAGCGCATGCGCGAACTTGGCGTATTGTACGACCGCGCCAAGGGCGGAGAATTCTTCCACATTTACACAAGGATGTTCGACGAACGCTTCTTCTTTGAAGTGGTCGAGCGGCGCAATTACGACCTGTTTGGCGCCGCCAACACGCCGGTGCGGCTGGCCGCGCAGGCCAATGAGCTGGACGCGGCGGCGGGAGCGCGGGCAAGCTTTGGGGGCTGAACGCATGGCGGCGCTGGACCCGGCGTCGCCGCCCCGCTAAAAGAACGTCAATTCCTTCCACTTCCAGATCGAGGCTCATCGCCTATGGCGCGCCAATTCGTCTATCACATGCAGGGCCTTTCCAAGACCTGGCCGGGCAGCGGCAAGAAGGTTCTCGACAACGTTCATTTGTCTTTCTACCCGGACGCCAAGATCGGCGTGCTCGGCGTCAACGGCTCGGGTAAATCGACGCTGCTGAAGATCATGGCGGGCTTTGATTCCGAGTATAGCGGCGAAGCATGGGTGGCCGAGGGCGCCCGCGTTGGCTATCTGCCGCAGGAGCCGCAGCTTGACGAGAGCCTCGACGTGCGCGGCAACGTCATGCTTGGCGTGGCGCCCAAAAAGGCGATCCTTGATCGCTACAACGAACTCGCCATGAATTACTCCGACGAGTCCGCCGATGAGATGACCCGTTTGCAGGACGAGATCGAGGCCGCCGGCCTTTGGGATCTCGACAGCCAGATCGATCAGGCGATGGAAGCGCTTGGTTGCCCGCCCGACGATTGGGCCGTGGACCGGCTTTCAGGCGGTGAAAAGCGCCGCGTGGCTTTGTGCAAGCTGCTGCTGGAGAAGCCTGAGCTGCTGCTGCTTGACGAGCCCACCAACCATCTCGACGCCGAGACGGTGAACTGGCTTGAAGGCCATCTGCGCCAATATCCCGGCGCCATTCTGATCGTCACTCATGATCGCTACTTTCTGGACAATGTGACGAGCTGGATTCTGGAGCTGGATCGCGGCCGCGGCATTCCCTATGAGGGCAATTACACCGCGTGGCTGAGCCAGAAGCAGAAGCGGCTTGCGCAGGAATCGAGCGAAGACAAAGCCCGCGCCCGCGCACTGGAGGCCGAAAGCGAGTGGATCGCGTCCTCCCCCAAGGCCCGTCAGGCCAAGTCCAAAGCGCGTATTCAGCGCTATGATGAATTGCTCGCCAAACAGAACGACAAGGCGCCGACCAGCGCGCAGATCGTTATTCCCGTTGCCGAGCGTCTGGGCCAGAATGTTATCGAGTTCGATCATCTGTCCAAGGGCTTTCAGGACAAGCTGCTGATCGACGATCTGTCGTTCAAATTGCCGCCGGGCGGCATTATCGGCGTGATCGGCCCCAACGGCGCGGGCAAGACCACGCTGTTTCGCATGATCACCGGACAGGAAAAGCCCGACGGCGGCACGATCGCCGTGGGCGAGAGCGTGCAGCTTGGCTACGTCGACCAGTCGCGCGATTCGCTCGACGACAAGAAGACTGTCTGGGAAGAAGTTTCGGGCGGCAACGACATCATCTATCTGGGCAAGCGCGAGATCAATTCGCGCGCTTATTGCGGCGCCTTCAACTTCAAGGGGGCGGACCAGCAAAAGAAAGTCGGCATGCTGTCAGGCGGCGAGCGCAATCGCGTCCATCTGGCCAAAATGCTGAAAGCTGGCTCGAACGTGCTGCTGCTTGACGAACCCACCAACGATCTTGACGTCGACACCTTGCGCGCGCTTGAAGATGCGCTCGGCGATTTCGCCGGTTGCGCAGTCATCATCTCGCATGACCGCTTCTTCCTCGACCGTATCGCCACCCACATTCTCGCCTTTGAAGGCGACAGCCATGTGGAATGGTTTGAAGGAAACTTCCAGGACTACGAAGAAGACAAGAAGCGCCGCCTCGGCATCGACAGCGTGATTCCGCATCGTTTGAAGTACAAGAAATTCGCGCGGTGAAACTAACGATTAGCCTTCTCCCTGCATGTTCCGGGAGAAGGCTCCAGTTTTATTGAATACCCTTCCCCAACGTGATTAACAACAGCGCAACATCAAGCGGCTAGATTGCTAAAACGCAATTCTGCGCTGAGCCTTTTTCTATGCGCGCACCAAACACGATAGATTTCTGGCGCGGAATCGCGTTGATGGAAATCCTCGTCAATCACATGCCGGGCAATAGCCTGTCGCGGTTTACGCATCGGCAATACGGCTGGTCGGACGCTGCGGAAGTGCTGATCTTTCTTGCCGGCATGGTGTTCGCGATGCGTTGCGGCAAGCAGAGCGAGAGCGGCGAATGGCGCCGCGTGCTGAATATTTATATCTGGCACGTAACGTTCTCGCTGATCCTGATCGGCGTTTATTATGTTGCGCATCTGAACGGCCAGCCGGGCATTCTGGCCGACAATCGTACTGCTGCGCTCAATGGCGATATTCTTGCGGGCGTGCTGTTGCTGTCGCACCATTTGCGTTATTTCGACATTCTGCCGCTTTATATCGTGCTGTTTGCAACTGGGCCGCTGATCGCATGGCTCGCCCGCCGCAGCCTTATTGGGCTGGTCTGTACATCGCTTTCGCTCTACGTCGCCACCCGCATCTGGGGCTTTGGCTTGCCGACGTGGCCTGGCGCGGGCGTCTGGTATTTCAATCCGTTTGCATGGCAAGCCTTGTTCGTGATCGGCTATGTTTGCGGGGCGAGGCGCGAGGCGCTTGCGCGGATCATGCAAAGTCGCGCGCTTCTGGTTGCGGCAAGCATTGTGCTGATGGTCGCATTCGTCGCCATGCTTGCGGGCGTCCCCAACGAGAAGGTGCATGCGCGAACGGCCATCGAGCTTATGTTGTGGGACAAGTCTTCGCTTGGCCCTGCGCGCATATTGCACTTTCTGGCGCTGGCGCTGGTGGTTGCGCGGTTCGGGCGCTTCATACTTCCATTTTTTCCGCTGTGCTGGACCTATGGCTCGATGCTGGGACGCTACGCCATGCCGACGTTCTGTCTCGGCGCTATGTTCAGCGCGCTGGGGCAGGTGGCGCATGGCGCGGGCTTGCGCGGCATCGCGTTTGACAGCTTGCACTTCGTCGTTTCCGCTATTGTTTTGTTGCTGACGGCTGCGTTCCTGCGGGCGCGGAGACACCGCGCCCACGCGTCGTTGTTGATGCGGCAGGAGGGCTTGTTCAAAGCGTTTTAACCATGCGGTGGCGCTGACTCCCTCCACATCTGCATGCTAGACTTGCGCAAACGGGAGGGGATATGGCGGATCATCTGCACTTTGGCTCGGGCAAAGGCTCGGGCTCAGGCGAACAGGTGCGCGTTCTGGGCGCCGGCGCCGTGCGTGAAGCATTGGCGCGGTGTGCGGAAGATTTCTGCGCCAGCGGCGGCGGGGTCAGCTTGCAGGTCGATACGTCCGGCGGAATCCTTGCGCGCATGGCGGGCGGCGAGGTTTATGATCTGGTCGCGGCTGCAAGCGAGGCTCTGGACGATCTCGCGCACAAGGGCCTGCTCGAAGGTCCGCTCCTTGTGCTGGGCGCCGCGCGGCTCGCAATGGGCGTGCGCAAGGGCGCGGTTGCGCCCGATATTTCCAGTATAGCAGCCTACAAAGACGCGCTGCTGGGCGCGCGTTGTTTTGTACGCGGCGACCCCAAAGGCGGCGGCACCGGCGGGCGGCTGATCGAGGACGGGCTGGCCCGCATCGGCGTTCTGGACCTGACGATGGAAAAGACCTTGCTGCGCGTTGGCGGCCACAACGTCATGGCCGCCGTGGCCGATGGCTCGGCTGATTTCGGCCTCACGCAATCAACCGAGATCGGCCCGGCCCCCGGCGTCGAAATCGGCGGCTTCCTGCCAGAGGGCGTACAAGTTGAGACGATTTACGTCATCGCCGCCCGGACAGGCGCGAGCGCAGGCTCCCGGGCGCTGCTTGCGCATCTGGCCAGCGCAGCAGGACGAAAACGCTTCGAGGACGCGGGTTTCTTTGCCGCAGGCTAGTTTCATTTCAGCGTAAAAAGCGCCAGTCGGCCTGTAAGCCGGGTTCTGTATGGCTGCGCCGCTTGCGCGACGCAACGTGACGGCCATTCCTCTGGGACGATTGTTACCGACCGCCTCAAGCAACCAACCCGGACGACAACCCGGAGCGGGTCCAGCGCCTTGCGGCGCCTCGTCGTCCCTATTCGGTCTTGCTCCCGGTGGGGCTTGCCATGCCGCGCCCGTTGCCGGCCGCGCGGTGCGCTCTTACCGCACCTTTTCACCCTTACCTGCGCGGAAGTCTCCCTCCGGCAGGCGGTTCAATCTCTGTGGCGCTTTCCCTGGGGTCGCCCCCGCCGGACGTTATCCGGCACCGTTTCTCCGTGGAGCCCGGACTTTCCTCTGTCGCAAGACAGCGGCCGTCCGGCCGACTGGCTATCGGGGGTTAAGGCTTCGCAAGGGCGCGGTCAAGCCGAGCTGTTCGGCTGCGGCTCTCTGGCGGAACCTTTGACGCGGGCGAGGGTTGGTCATGCACAATTGGCGAGCTTGATCCTTTTTGCGACCTTTGAAGCGCATTGCGGACGATGAGTTCAGGATTGCTCAATTGGTCCGGCGATAAACTTGGTTCTTGCAGCGTTACGCGCGCATCCATGGAGGAAATTCTATGAAGCCATTTCTGTTTGCAGCGGCTCTGATGTCCGCGCTCCCGCTTGCCGCCTGCAACACGCCTCAGGAGCGCATTGGCGGCGGGGCATTGCTCGGTGGCGCTACGGGCGCTGTCATCGGCGGGGTGGCGACAGGCCATGCTGGCGGGGCGCTGGCTGGCGCCGCCATTGGCGCAGTGGCCGGCGGCGCGATTGGCGCAGCCACGGGACCGCGTTGCGCCCGGGTCGGTTACGATTATTACGGCAATCAGGTTTGCGTGCGTTATTATCGCCAGTCGAGATATTACCGCTAGGCTTGGAAGACGGGAAAGCCTGTTCCTTCCGGAGCGGGCTTTCGCGCTTTTCGCAATGTGCTAACCCTAGCCTATGCGCGCGTTTGAGCCTGATTCACGATTGGTCTGCGAAATCGTCGCCTCGCCCCATCACGGCGCGCGGATCGGCTGCGTTAAGCCGGACGCCATCGTTTTGCATTACACCGGCTTGCCCGGCGGCGAGATGGACGAGGCGTGGCGGCGCGATCCCGGCGGGGAGGCGCTGAAATGGCTTTGCGATCCCCGCTCGCAGGTGTCCGCTCATTACCTGATTGAAGAAGACGGCCGAATCATCCAGCTCGTGCCCGAAGCGCGGCGCGCCTGGCATGCGGGGCTGTCGTCATGGCGCGGCGCGAGCGACGTCAATTCGCTGTCGATTGGAATCGAAATCGTCAATGCAGGGCATACCGCAGGTCTGCCGGCTTTTCCCGATGTGCAAATTGATGCTGTGATCGCCCTCTCCCGCGAGCTGATCGCCCGCTATGACATCGCGCCCGTCCGCGTGCTCGCCCATTCGGACGTTGCGCCAGGGCGCAAGGTCGATCCCGGCGAGCGCTTTCCGTGGCGCGAGCTGGCGCGGTCTGGAATTGGTCATTGGGTTGAGCCGGCGCCGCTCGAAGGCGATCCCCCGCTCGTTTTTGGCGAAGAAGGCCAGCCCGTGCGGGCGTTGCAGGCGATGCTGGCTTTGTATGGCTATAACATGCCGCTGACGGGCGTTTACGACAAGACGACCCGCGACGTGGTAGCCGCGTTCCAGCGTCATTTCCGCCAGCAGCGGGTGGATGGCGCCGCCGACCTGTCGACAGTGAAGACGTTGCATGCCGTTTTGAGCGGGATGGCGGAGTAGGGGGCCTAATCCACCGCCGCTCCCTATTCAGCCGCCTCTTTCCCGTACGAGGCAGCATCATAATTCAGGATCGGCGCGAGCCAGCGCTCGGTCTCCGCGACGCTCATACCCTTGCGGGCCGCATAATCTTCAACCTGATCGCGCTCGACTTTCGCAACGCCGAAATAATGCGCTTCGGGGTGAGCGAGATAAAGGCCGGACACCGAAGAGCCGGGCCACATCGCAAAACTCTCCGTGAGCTTTACGCCGGCGGCGCGTTCGGCCTTCAGCAGGTCGAACAAAGTCGCCTTCTCGGTGTGGTCGGGCTGCGCGGGATAGCCGGGCGCGGGGCGGACGCCACGATATTTTTCCGCGATGATCTCTTCTGTCGTCAGCGTCTCGTCGGCGGCATAGGCCCAGAACTCGCGGCGCACGCGCATGTGCATGCGCTCGGCGAAGGCTTCTGCAATACGGTCGGCCAGCGCCTTCACCATGATCGACGAATAATCGTCGTTGGCGCGCGCGAAGCGATCGGCGATGCGCTCCTCATTGGCGCCGGCCGTCACAACAAAAGCGCCGATATAATCGGCTTTGCCGCTGGCTTTGGGCGCTATGAAATCAGACATTGCGATATGCGCGCGCCCGTCGCGCCGCGCTAATTGCTGGCGCAGCGTGTGCAGGGTCGCCAACGATTCCGTGCGTGACTCGCCTTTGTAAAGCTCGATGTCGTCGCCAATGGAATTGGCGGGCCAGAAGCCGATTACGGCTTTGGGATCAAACCAGCGCTCGGCCATCGCGCGCGCCAGCATGGCCTGCGCATCGTCGAACAATTGGCGCGCCACAGGCCCTTGATGTTCATCTTGCAGCAGTGCGGGATAACGTCCCTTTAATTCCCACGTCTGGAAGAATGGAGTCCAGTCAATATAGGGCACAAGCTCGGCGACGTCATAGGTCGCGAACGTGCGCTCGCCGGTAAAGGTCGGCTTTGGCGGCGCATACGCATCCCAATCGAGCTTCAGCGCATTGGCGCGCGCGCGTTCAATCGGAACGCGCTGTTTGTCCAGCTCCGAGCGTGCATGGGCGTCGGCGACACGGCGATATTCGGCGCGGATAGTTTCAATATAATTCTCGCGCGTGGCGGGCGACAAAAGCGCCGAGACAACGCCGACTGCGCGGCTTGCGTCGGTGACGTAGACGGCCTGCCCACGCTGGTAATTGGGGTGAATCTTCACCGCCGTATGCACGCGGCTCGTCGTGGCGCCGCCAATCAGCAGCGGCACATGAAAGCCTTCGCGCTCCATCTCGGCTGCGACATAGCACATCTCGTCAAGCGAAGGCGTGATGAGGCCGGACAAGCCGATGATGTCGACGTTTTCCTTGCGCGCAACGTCGAGGATCTTGGCGGCGGGCGTCATCACGCCCAGATCGATCACCTCGTAATTGTTGCACTGGAGCACAACGCCGACAATGTTCTTGCCGATGTCGTGCACGTCGCCCTTCACGGTCGCCATCAAGACCTTGCCGGCCTTGGCTGCGCCGCCGCTGGAATCCTGCTCCATATATGGCATCAGGAAAGCGACGGCCTGCTTCATCACGCGGGCCGATTTCACCACCTGCGGCAAGAACATCTTTCCGGAGCCAAACAGATCGCCAACGACGTTCATGCCCGCCATCAGCGGGCCTTCGATCACGTCGAGCGGGCGGCTGGCGGCAAGTCGCGCCTCTTCCACGTCGACTTCCACAAAGTCGGTGATGCCGTTGACGAGCGCATGTTCAAGCCGCTTCTCGACCGGCTGTTCGCGCCACGCAAGGTCAGCGCCTTTGGCTTGTTGCGTCGCGCCCTTGAAGCGGTCAGCCAAAGCCAGCAGACGTTCGGTTGAATCGCTGCGCCGGTTCAGCACCACGTCTTCGCAGGCCTGCCGCAATTCTGCGTCTACGTTTTCATAAACCTGCAATTGGCCGGCGTTGACGATGCCCATGTCCATGCCCGCCTGAATGGCGTGGAACAGGAACACCGAATGCATCGCCTCGCGTACATGGTCGTTGCCGCGGAACGAGAACGACAGATTCGAGACGCCGCCCGAGATGTGGGCGTGCGGGCAGCGTTTGCGGATTTCGCGCGTGGCCTCAATGAACGCGACGCCATAACCGTCGTGCTCTTCAATGCCGGTGGCGACCGCAAACACATTGGGATCAAAGATAATGTCTTGCGGAGGAAAGCCGACCACATCGACAAGCAGGCGATAGGCGCGCTCGCAAATAGAGACCTTGCGCTCAAACGAATCCGCCTGTCCCTCTTCGTCAAACGCCATCACGACGACAGCGGCGCCATAGCTGCGCACAATGCGCGCCTGCTCGAGAAACTTGTCCTCGCCTTCCTTCATCGAAATCGAATTGACGATGGCCTTGCCCTGAATGCACTTCAGGCCAGCCTCGATAATGTCGAACTTGGAGGAATCCACCATCACCGGCACGCGCGCGATGTCGGGCTCGGAGGCGATGAGGTTGAGGAACGTCACCATCGCCTGCTTTGATTCAAGCAGGCCTTCATCCATGTTGATGTCGATGATCTGGGCGCCGTTGGCGACCTGCTCGCGCGCCACGTCGAGCGCGGCGGAGAATTCGCCGTTCTTGATGAGCTTGCGAAAACGCGCTGAGCCCGTGACGTTTGTGCGCTCTCCGACGTTGACGAAGCGAATGTCGGGGGTCAACGTAAACGGCTCAAGGCCCGACAGGCGCAGCAGCGGCGCAATTTTCGGGACGATGCGCGGCTTGGCGTTCTTCACGCGCTCGGCAATGGCTCTAATGTGCTCTGGCGTTGTGCCGCAGCAGCCGCCGATAATGTTGACGATGCCGGAATCGGCAAATTCGCCCATCAGGCCGGCCATATATTCCGGGCTCTCGTCATAGAGGCCAAATTCATTTGGTAGGCCGGCGTTGGGATAGGCGCACACCAGCGTGTCTGCGATGCGCGAAAGCTCTGCGATGTGAGCGCGCATTTCGCGCGCGCCAAGTGCGCAATTCAGGCCCACTGCAACCGGGTTGATATGCTCCAGCGCGTTCCAGAACGCCTCCGGCGTCTGGCCAGACAGCGTCCGGCCTGACAGATCGGTGATTGTGCCAGACAACATGACGGGCAGCTCAACGCCAGTCTCGTTGAACGCATCATGCGCTCCAGCGTAAGCGGCCTTTGCGTTCAGCGTGTCGAAGATCGTCTCGATCAACAACAGATCCGCGCCGCCCTCGATCAGCGCGACGACGGCCTCGCGATAGGCCTCGCGCAATTGATCGAACGTCACCGCGCGATAGCCGGGGTCGGACACGTCGGGCGAGATCGACGCGGTGCGATTGGTGGGACCAAGCGCGCCAGCCACAAAACGGCGTCTGCCGTCCTTCGCCTGCGCCATGTCGGCGGCCTGCCGGGCAAGCCGCGCGCCGTCGCGATTAAGCGCGTGGACATAAGCCTCGCAGCCGTAATCGGCCTGCGCGATCGAAGTGGAGGAGAACGTATTGGTCTCGCAAATGTCGGCGCCGGCGAGAAAATACGCCAGATGAATGTCGCGAATGGCGTCGGGCTGCGACAGGATCAAAATGTCGTTATTGCCCTTCTGGTCATGGCCATGATCCTTGAAGATCTCTCCACGAAAATCAGCCTCGCCGAGCTTCAAATCCTGAATCATCGTTCCCATGGCGCCGTCGAGAACGAGGATGCGTTCTTTGGCGGCGGCGCGAAGGGCGGCGCGTGTTTCCTGTGCGGTGCGCTGCATGTCAGGCGGCCTTCTGCGCGGGCTGCGGGCGCAGGCCCAGCATGTGGCAGATCGCAAATACGAGATCGGCCTTGTTCATGGTGTAGAAGTGAAAGTCCTGCACGCCGCGATCCATCAGATCGAGCGCCTGTTCGGCGGCCACGGCTGCGGCGACAAGCCGGCGCGTCGCCGCGTCCTCCTCCAGCCCCTCAAAGCGCGAGGCCAGCCATGCAGGCACGCTGGCGCCGGTCTTTTGCGCGAACGAAGCGGTCTGTTTGAAGTTTTGCACCGGCACGAGGCCGGGCACGATGGGGATGTTGATCCCCTTGGCGCGCACGCGGTCGAGATAGCGCAGGTACATGTCGTTTTCGAAAAAGAATTGCGTGATCGCGCGCGTGGCGCCCGCATCAATCTTCGCCTTCAGAACGTCAATGTCCTGATCGAAGGTAGCGCTCTCGGGATGCTTTTCGGGATAGGCCGAAACGCTGACCTCGAAATCCCCGATCTTGCGCACGCCCGCCACCAGATCGGTGGAGGTTGAATAGCCGTCCGGATGGGCCGCAAACGCCGTGCCGATGCCGCCCGGCGGATCTCCGCGCAAAGCCACGATGTGCCGCACGCCAATATCGAGATAGCCGGTCACGACCTCGTCGATCTCGGACCGGCTGGCGCCAACGCAGGTGAGGTGCGCAGCGGGCTTCAGGCTGGTCTCATTCATGAGGCGCGCGAGGGTGGAATGCGTGCGCTGGCGGGTGCTGCCGCCGGCCCCATAGGTGACGGAGACGAAGCTCGGATTCAGCGGCGCAAGGCGCTCGATGGAGGCCCAGAGGGCGGTCTCCATCTCCTCGCTCTTGGGCGGGAAGAATTCGAACGACACATTGATCGGCGGCGCGCCGGCGCGGCTGGGGCGGAGGGCGTCTGGCATCAGGCAAGCTCCAATGAATTGGGCAGAAAATCAGAAACGATGCGCGGATCGCGGCCCACCCACAGGGAAACTGTGAGCTTGTCGCTGCGGTCGGCTTTCAGGTCGCGGCCGGGTAAAATGTTGAGGCCGAGTTCAAGCAGAATTTCTTCAATCTCGGCCCGCTCAAAGCCAAGTCGGCGATGGGCATGGCTCTCGCGCAGGAATTCCAGCGCATGGGGCGCGAAATCCACCACCACGAGTCGCCCGCCAGGGCGCATGGCGCGAGCGGCCTCTTTCAGCGCCCGCAGCGGATCGTCGAGGTAGTGCAAAACCTGATGCACCAGCACGAGGTCATAGGCGTCGCGCTCAACAGGTAAAGCGTAGATGTCGCCCTGACGCAGCTGGACGTTGCGCAAACTGGCGCGCTCGACGCCCGCCCGCGCGACAGCCAACATTGCGGGGCTGAGATCGACGCCGACGACGCGCTCGGCGTGAGGGGAGAGCAATTGCAGCATACGCCCGGTGCCCGTTCCAACGTCGAGGACGGCGCGAAGTGGGCTGTCGCCCACGATTTCGCCAATCGCAGCCTCCACATCAGCTTCGGGAACGTGCAGCGAGCGAATACGGTCCCAATCAGCCGCCTGTTCGGCAAAATAACGGGCGGCCTGTTGGGCGCGTGCCTGCCGCATTTCAGCCAGCCGCAGCCGGTCGGCGATCAGCACCGGGTCGCGGGAATTGAGGCGATTGAGAATCTGATGAGCAAGGGCGGCGGCCGCCCCGCCGGGCGCGATGTTGAAAAACGCCCACGCGCCCTCGCGATGACGCTCCACAAGGCCCGCCTCCACCAGCAATTTGAGGTGCCGGGAGACGCGCGGTTGCGATTGGCCCAAAATGGCGACCAGTTCGGAAACCGTGATCTCAGCCTCCGCCAGCAGCGCCAGCAGCCGCAGCCGCGTAGTTTCCCCCGCCGCAGCAAGAGCGGTCAGGACCTCGTCGAAGGAGGCGGTCTCAGGGGCTTGGGGAGAGGAGATCGACATAAAGATAAGTTTATACGATATACGAAATTTTGCAAGGCGCTTTGATTTGGGAGTTGAATTGAGCGTGATTGTGGGACGCGGCCCTTACCCTCATCCGGCGTTCGCTAACGCAAACACCACCTTCTCCCGCCTGCGGGAGAAGGTGGCATGCGAAGCATGACGGATGAGGGAGTTTTCTTGCTTCAGCTCGCCGGTTTGCGGCGGCGGACGAACAGGTTTGCGGTTATCGCCTGTGCGATGTGTTCGGCCATACATTGGTAGCCGAGGTCGTTCAGGTGGAAGTCGTCATCGGCCATCATTTGCAGATTGGCCTTGGTCTTGGTGATGTATTCCATCGCCTGATAGCGGCGCACGTAGAGAACGTTGTGCTCCGTGGCGACACGCTTCAGGGCGTCGCGGATCGCGAAATAATGCTCGTCGCGGGCGTATTTGGGCGTGTATTGCAGGCCCACCAGCACCACGTCGATTTTCTTCTTGCGCAGCAGGGCGACGGTGCTGCCCAAAATACGCTCGAAGTTTTCAACTGATACGCGCTGAACGGCGTCGTTGGTGCCGACCTGCCATAACACGAGATCAGGCTTCAGCAGCGCTGCCTCGATGCGCAGGCGCTCGGCGGTGGTTTCCGCCGTCTCGCCCGAGACGCCACGGTTCACCACTTCAATCGGAACGGTCTTCAGCACCCGCTCAAGCATGGCCTCAAGCTGGGAGGGATAATTCTTGCGGCGCGACGTCGCCCCGACGCCCCAGGTGGAGGACGAGCCGATGGCCAGAATGCGCAGCGATTGGCTGCCTTCAAGACGGATGACCGTTGTCGGCAAGGGCGCTGGCGCCGCGATTTCATTTGTGGGGACAGAGCATTGCGCGCTGAGCTGTTGGGTCGCCAGAGCTGCGCCCTGCGTCTCATTGGCGTTGGGGCCTGCGTTTGAGCTCGTGTCCGCGCTCTCCGGTGCGGCCTGTTCTGGCTGCGGAGCCTGCGCAAACGCAACCAGAGGCGCTGCTACCAGAGCCGCCAGCGCGAATAGTCTCAAGCCTTCAAACGTGCGCGCCATTCGGACACCCAGGCCGTTGCGCTCATCAGCAACAAACCAGTTAATACCACAAGAATGTCTACCCACAAGCTGGAGCCCATTATGAACCGGGCCGATTGTGCGGATAAACTGAGCAGAGAGCCCACGCAAAACACATTAAGCGAATTGCGGCCGAGCATCGAGAA
Organism: Beijerinckiaceae bacterium; assembly: GCA_947476075.1. Taxonomy (GTDB): domain Bacteria; phylum Pseudomonadota; class Alphaproteobacteria; order Rhizobiales; family Beijerinckiaceae; genus Terripilifer. Next base: position 1,259 of record CANJPM010000037.1, on the reverse strand, counting down.
GAAACGGGCCACAGGCCGCACCCGCTTGTAGACAACCATGAAAAACCCGCCGACAAAAGCCGCCAGCCCCAGCATATGGATAAGCCTGAGCGGGGTCAGGAACGTCTTGTCGGCCACAAAGAACAGGGCCGGCTGCGGCGCGTTCAGGGGGTCAGGGAAGAATTGTAGATAGGTACCGAGGACGCCCAACGCAACAATCACGCCTCCGATCACCCGCGAGACGCCGCGCCAATTGACGATCGCGCGCGTCAGAACGCTATCGCCGCCCAGCAAAAAGCCTATCACCAGAATGAATTGCCATGCGAATGGATTGAAGAACCAGCGGCCCTCCACCGGCCATGTCGGCAGGTTGACGGCTGTGCCCAGGGTCGTCGCCCAGATCAGGAACGACACAGGCAGCAACGCATAGGGCGCAGCCCGATGCAGCACCGCCATAAAAGGCGTCATCGCCATCAGCACAATATAGAGCGGCAGGATGTCGAAATAGCCCAGATGATGCGACAGGATCACAAGGCCTATATGCGCCGTGATCGGCTCTTCAAAGATCGCCGCAGCGTTGTTCCATTGCAGGACGAGATTGGTGTCGGCGAGAAAAGCGGTGGCCGCGATTATGCCAATGGCCATCACCGTAATCACCAGCTGGGCGATGTAGAGCACGATTGTGCGCGAGCCCAGTCGGAGAAACAGGCCCAGCGAGGTCAGATCGCGCGATTGCCTGTCCACCACCGAGCGCAGCGACCAGCCCGCCAGCAGTACGAACAACTCGGCCGAGTCTGAAAAGCCGAAGTTCTTGTGGGTGAAGCTCTCAAACCAGATGCCAGGGATGTGGTTGAGGAAAATCGCGACGAGCGCGTAACCGCGCCAAAAATCGATCTCGTTTGGCGGGCGCGTCCCCTTGACCTTGGCCGGGACGGGCGCTGTCAGGATCTTTGGTCTGTTGGTCAATTGATCCATGACGGCTTGAGCCCTCGAACCTTCGGGGATTTAGCGGTCTGAAGGGGCCTTGTCGAGACATTTGCTTACAAAATCTGGCGCTCAAATGCCCGCAACCTCCATTTCCGCCCGGACCGATAAGCATTCGTTAACGTTAACGGCCCTTAATGGGCGCGCAAGAGCTTTAGTCTCATTTCGATCCAGCCTCGCGTTGACGGCCCATATAATCCCATGCTATCCCAAATCATCCCGTGGGTTTTCCCAAGTTCGCACATGAAAAAGCGGGGCGGCGTTCGCGCAGCCCGTTTGCAGGCCGTTTGCGACCT